>DATBQT010000105.1:0-3236 GCA_036560685.1 Acidimicrobiales bacterium | reverse complement strand
CGGCGGGGTAGCCCTCGGCGGCGAGCACGACCGTGACCGCAGCGTCCGAGCTGAACCGCGGCGCGCCCGACAGCGTCCCCGAGGCCACCGACGCGAACAGGTCGAAGGGGTCGTCGGCGAGCCGAGGGAGGATCACCTCGGCCTCGGGGTCGCCGAGCCGCACGTTGAACTCGAGCACGCTCGGCCCCTCGCCGGTGATCATGACGCCGGTGTAGAGCACGCCGCGATAGTCGATCCCGCGTTGGCGCAGCTCTGCGAGCGTCGGGGCGACGGCGCGATCCATCAGGGTCTTGACCAACGCGTCGTCCACGCTCGCGACGGGCGAGACCGCTCCCATGCCGCCGGTGTTCGGCCCACCGTCGTCGTCGTGCAGCCGCTTGTAGTCCCGAGCCGGGGCCATCGGCTCGGCAGAGTTGCCGTCGACGAGGACCTGCAGCGTGACCTCCTCGCCCTTGAGCCCCTCTTCAATGACGATCCGACGGCCCGCGTCCCCGAACGAGGCGCCGGAGAGCTTGGCTCGCACGTCGACTTCGGCCTCGTCGAGGTCTTCGGTGACGAGGACGCCCTTGCCCGAGGCCAGCCCGTCGGTCTTGACGACGACGGTGCCACTGAGCTCGCGGAGGAACGCGACCGCTCGATCCGCGTCGTCGAACGCCCCGTACCGGGCGGTCGGCACGCCGGCGGAAGCGAGCACGTCCTTCATGAAGGCCTTGGACCCCTCGAGCTGCGCCGCGTCGCGCCCCGGCCCGACGACGAGGCGGCCCTGGTCGCGCAGCTCGTCGGCGAGCCCGTCGACGAGCGGCTGCTCGGGTCCGATGACGTAGAGGTCCGCGTCGATCGCCGTGGCGGGAAGGTCGGAGACCTGGATGGACTGGCCGTGCATCGCGTCGTTGCCGGGCGTGACGAGCACCGATGCGCTGCGCGACAGCGCGAGGGCGAGCGCGTGCTCGCGCGCGCCGCTTCCGACGACACAGGCGCGGCGCGTCACGGCACCGCGACGAACTGCTCGCGACCCGGGCCGACGCCGACCACATGGATCGGCACGCCGGTGTGCTCGACGAGGAAGGCGACGTAGCGCTGCGCGGCAGCGGGCATGTCGTCGAACGAGGTGCAGGCGGTCAGGTCCTCGCGCCACCCCTCCAGCTCCTCGTAGACCGGCGTGACCGAGTGCAGGACCGACTGGTGGTACGGCGGGTAGTCGTAGCGGGTGCCGTCGGCCTCGTAGGCGACGCAGACCTTGACGGTCTCGAGCGCGTCGAGCACGTCGAGCTTGGTGAGCGCGATGTCCGTGAGTGAGTTGACCCGCGCGGCCTGGCGGGCCATGGGGACGTCGAACCACCCGCACCGCCTGCGGCGCCCCGTGTTGGTGCCGAACTCGTGGCCCCGCTCGACGAGCAGGTCCCCCACGTCGTCGGTCAACTCCGTGGGAAAGGGGCCCGCGCCGACCCGCGTCACGTAGGCCTTGGCGATCCCGATCACCCTCGAGATCTGGCGGGGCCCGATGCCCGACCCCGTGCACGCGCCGCCCGCGACGGGGTTCGACGAGGTCACGAAGGGATAGGTGCCGTGGTCGAGGTCGAGGAACGTCGCCTGCGCGCCTTCCAACAGCACGTTGTGGCCCGTGTCGAGCTGGTCGTGCAGGAACGAGACGGTGTCGGCGATCATCGGCGCGATGCGCGGTGCGTACTCGTCGAGGTAGTGCGAGGCGATCTCGTCGGCCGACATCGGCAGGCGGTTGTACACACGGGAGAGGACGCCGTTCTTCTCCTTGAGCGCGACGTCGAGCTTCTGGCGGAAGATCTTCGCGTCCAAGAGGTCCTGGACGCGCAGCCCGACGCGGGTCGCCTTGTCGGCGTAGGCGGGGCCGATGCCGCGCTTCGTGGTGCCGAGCGCGTTGCGACCCAAGAACCGCTCGGTCACCCGGTCGAGCTCCTGGTGGTACGGCATGATCAGGTGGGCGTTGCCGGAGACCAAGAGCCGCGAGGTGTCGATCCCCTTGGCCTCGAGCATGTCGATCTCGTCCAGGAGGACCTTGGGGTCCACGACGACCCCGTTGCCGATCACGGGGGTCACGGCGGGATAGAGGATCCCGCTCGGGACGAGCTGGAGCGCGAACGCCTCGCCGTCCACGACGATCCGGTGCCCGGCGTTGTGGCCACCCTGGTAGCGGACGACGACGTCCATCTCCTTGGAGAGAAGGTCGGTGAGCTTGCCCTTGCCCTCGTCACCCCACTGGGTGCCGACCACGACCGTTGCTGGCACGCGTCCCTCCGACGTCGCTGACAACCAATCCTACTTGTGCGCCGGGACGCCACCGTGGTGGTGGCGTCCCGGCCCATTGAGATGGAGTGACGGCGTTGTCCCTGCGCGTCGGTGCTCGGCCAATCGACCGAACGTCGTCAGCTGACGGCCACCGTCGCGTGGCCCGCGGTGAGCCCTGCGACCAGCACGCTGAGGGTCAGCGTCCCCTTCGCGAGGGCCTTCACCTTGAACGTGACACCGCCTGCCGCGGTTGCGGGCGCCGTGAACGTGCGCCCGTCGCTCGTGTGGATCGATGCGACCGCCTTCGCGGGACAGTGCGTCACGACCACGGTGATCACGTGCGAGACGGTGGCCGACGTCGGCGCCGAGACGAGCGGCACGTAGAGCGCCACCGTGCTCGTCGTGCCCTTCGACGAGCCGACCAGGTGCCACACGCCCGCCCGAGGCTCGTGGCCGAGCGTCGCGCACTGCCCGGCCGCGTCGGCCACGCAGCTGCTCGGTGCGGCGTGGGGCACCGTGAATGTCACTGTGCTCCCCGGCGCGGCGCCGATCGCGCCGACCAGGAACGTGGTGCCGCGCGCCACGACCTGCGGGACGCCCCACACCGACAGCCCCAGCGACGTCGCGGGGAACGCGGCGCTGGACGATGAGCGCGCGCCCATGCCGTCGGCATTCGAGGCACGGACGCTGACCGTGTACCAGGTGCTCGTAGAGAGTCCCGTGATCGAGCACCCGAGGGCCGTCGACGTGCACGTCCTGCCGCCGGGTGTCGCCGTTGCGGTGTAGCCCGTGATCGCGGCGCCACCGTTGCTCGACGGCGCGTGCCACGTGACGCCGATCGTCCCCATGGACGGGTGCAGGGCGACCGTCCCCGGTGCCCCGGGCACGTCGGTGACCAGCAACGTGAACGACTGGGTGGCCGCCGGCGCAACGCCGTTCGAGGCGGTGAGCACGAACGGGTAGGCGCCGGAAGT
>DATBQT010000104.1:0-1878 GCA_036560685.1 Acidimicrobiales bacterium | reverse complement strand
GCGGGAGTGCTAGTTGCGAACGGAGCCTGGCGTCGCGCTAGCACTCCCACGCGAGGCACAGCGCGTTCGCGAGCTGCATCTGGTGCGGCGTGCGGCAGAACACTCGCGCGAGGTCTGGACTGGCCACGACGATCCCAAGCGCCTTCGCGCGAGAGGTCGCCACGTTCAACCGATGCAGGTCGAAGAGGAACTCGAGCCCCCTCGGCGCGTCCTCGGCTGACGACGTGGCCATCGAGTAGATGACCGCCGGAGCCTCGCGGCCCTGGAACTTGTCCACCGTGCCGACCTGCACCCCGGTGATCTGCGCTCGCGCCAAGGCGCGGTCGATCTCTCTGACCTGCGCGTTGTAGGGGGTGATCACCTTGATTCGGTCGGTGGTCATCGGCGCAGGAGTCCCGTCGCGGTCGGTCCATGTGCACGAGAGGAGGTGGCCCACGATGCGTGCGACCTCGGCTGCTTCCTCAGGCGACGAGTTCGTGTTGCCGTGATGGTCAACTTCGACGACGTGCAGCCCCGCGGCAGTGGGCACGGGCACCGACCCCTCGATCGACTGGCGATCGAGCCCCGGCGCTCCAAGCAGCCGTCCGTCGTAGAAGACGCCCGAGGTGAAGTCGCACAGGCGGGGGTGCATCCTGTAGGTGCAGTCGAGGAGCAGGCCGCACCCATCGGGCATCGTCGCGCTTCGTTGGAGGACGTGCTCCAGGGCGGACACTCCCGATCCAGGGGGATGTGCAGCCTGGCTGGGTTGGGCGAGCTGCTGTGGGTCGCCCAGCAGGACGAGGTTCCTCGCGCCCCCCGCAGCAGCCAGGGTGTTCGCGAGTGACATCTGGCCGGCCTCGTCGACGAACAGGACATCGACCGCGGTCGCGAAATCGGCTCGAGCCCACAACCAGGGCGTGCCGGCGACAACGTCGAGCTCGCGATTGGCCAGGCACTCGAGCATCTCTGGATAGTCGAGCTGCCGGGCTGACGGATGATGGAAGCGACCGTCCTCAGCTCCACGCTGCCCGATTCGCAACGACCTCCCGGCCTCGGCAGCGTGCGAGTCGATCTCCTGGAGGAGGTTCTGGATGACCGCGTGGGAGGGCGCCGTGACGCCCACGGTTTGGCCGAGCGCCGTGAGCGCAAGGATTGCCTCTGCGCCGCTGTAGGTCTTCCCGGTCCCCGGCGGCCCCTGGATCGGCAGGTAGCTGTCATTGAGCCCGACGACGAGCCGGACCGCCGCGGCGCCAGACGTCTCCCCCTCCCGCTTGAGTGCGCCCTCGGTGGTGGCGTCGCTCGACGGGCGACGTCGCATGAGCAGGGCGGTGGCAGGGGCAGCGGTCGCCAGGCCGTCACGGACGACCCGTTCGCCGAGCTCGCGCAGGCCGGTCGCAAGGACCGAGGTGTTGACCGGACCGGTCTCGACGACGGCCGAGGGCAGCGCGTCGTCCTTCCCGTTTCCGATCCTGAGGTCGATCGTCCCGTTCGCCTCGTCGACGGCGTGCACCTTCCACGTCTTGTTGCTCACCGGGTCCTGTGCGCTGTCGCCGGGTGCGAATCCGTGTTCTTGCGGCGGGAACGTGAAGCGACGGACGACTGATCGCTTGACGCGGTCCACCTCGTCGCCACCGGCAAGCCCGCCGATCGCCTCGCGCTCTGCGATGAGATCGGTGCTGGTCATCGCCCTCAAGCGGAAGTACTGCCACCATCCGGGTTTTGCCTCGCGCCGGTGCCACTCAAGGAGGTCCGCCACCAGGACCCTGGCGCGCTCCTCGTCGGTGCGGGCACCCTCCTCTTCGGGGACCCCCGACAGGAGCTCGGCCTTCAGGCGAACGATGTCCGGGTCTTCGCGATCGTGTGCCGGCTCGTCGTACTCCGGCCTCGGGAGCGTGGCCC
>DATBQT010000103.1:0-2492 GCA_036560685.1 Acidimicrobiales bacterium | reverse complement strand
ATCGGCGGCCCGGCGACGACGTCGTGGCGCGCCTGTCCAAGGGCGAGGGGATCCTCGACCTGTATCGCGTCGAGCTGTAGTCAGGCTCCCGGGCGCCGGGGTATCGGCGGCCACTGGTCGACGCTTCCGGGAGCGTCGCGGTCGTCAGCTGCGTGCTGCGTCACACCTCGTCGAAGCGTGCGCGTCGCCATGGCGATCGACGCGACGATCGCAATGAGCGCGGTGACCCCGACGACCTGCTTGATGCGCATACGCGGCGAGACTACGTGCGCCAGGCGCGCGACCGCGCCGTCAAACGGTGTACGCCGGGTGGTGTCGCTGCCGGCCGTGCTGAAGATGCATCACCAGGCGAGCCACCAAGATGGTCCAGCGGTTACCTCGCTTCGCCGTCGTCGCGGCTTGCCGGAGCGAGGTGCCCGTGGCAGTCTGGCCGCCAGGTGCGTTGACGAACCGCAGTTCGATTCGCGCGCGTCTGCTTGTACCGACTCCAGAGGGGGACACACATGAGAGTGCTACGGATCGTTCCCGTGGCGGCGCTGCTCGTTGCGTCATTCGCCACCATCTCGGCGACCGCGGGTGCCAAGGGCACCGTGGGCGCGAACAACCGTCACTGGCATCACCAACATTGGGGAAGCGGCCACCATGGCAAGGCCACGTGCACTGGGACGACCACCGCCCCGGGCGTGCTCTCGGGCACGTACGACTCGAACGTCGTGGTGAACGGCTTCTGCATCGTGAATGCCGGGCCAGCAGTGGTGAACGGCAACCTCGTGATCAGTGACGGCTCCGCAGTGGTCGCCGCCTTCGGGCAGGGGAACTCCAGCCTCTCGGTCAACAAGAACGTCTTCATCGCGAGCGGCGCGACGCTCATCCTCGGGTGCGAGCCGATCTTCTTCACGTGCCTCGACGACCCGGGCGCGAGCACCGGGCCTGGCACGCTAACGAGTGCGGGCACCATCAAGGGGCACCTCATCGGTGTCCACGCGCTCGGCATCATCGTGCACGCCTCGACGATCGGCGGCAACGCGATCGTGGCAGGCGGTGGCGGTGGACAGAGCTGCGCTACGCCTGTCGCCTCCCCGTCCAACTCCCAGTCGCTGCAGCTCTGGGCGACGATCGCGAGCTCCGCTCCCTACGTCGACTTCGAGGACACCTCGATCGGTGGCAACGAGCTTGTCTTCAACCTGGCAACCTGCTGGTCGGGGACCGCGCGCGTGACCGCAGGAAAGAACGTCGCGATGATCAACGACCAGTTGGCTGACCCCGATGGGATCGAGATCCTCGCGAACACGATCTCGGGCAACCTCCTCTGCTTCCACAACAGCTACGTCTGGGACAGCTCAGAGGCCAACTTCGGGCAGACCGACCTCTTCCCCCGGACGGCGCATCCGAACACCGTGGGCAAGCACCGCCTTGGGCAGTGCGTGCTGTCGAGCCCCACGACACAGGGTGGGCCGCTCGGGCCGGGTCCCTTCTAGGCATCGCCGACCGACCGCGACGTCAGCCCACCTGGTCTGGCGTCGCGGTCGCGAGGGCGAACATCGCTGAGCGCCTGATTGCGCTCGAGGTGACCAGATGAGCGCGTTTGCGCTCCCTAGGATCTCGCGATGCCACTCGCCTCGATCGTGGGGTGGAGTGGGGTCGCCGTGGGTACCGCGACCACCCTCGCTCAGCTCGTGCGTGTCCGCCAGCGGGGCACCGACGGCGTCAACGCCACGACGTGGAGCCTCTTCACGCTCATGTCGGCGTTCTGGCTCAGCTACGGCCTCGCCGCCTCGTCCTTGGAAGTGATCGTCGCGAACGTGGTCGGCGCGCCGTTCCTGATCGCGCTGCTCGCAAGGCTCGACGGCGACGCGCGCCGCCGCGGCCTGGCACAGGGGCTTGCGGCGGTCACCGTGACGACGTGGCTGCCCATGGCGCTCTTCGGCTGGAACGCGGGCCTCGTGGGCGTCGGGGTGCTGATCGTCGCGACACGGCTCCCGCAGCTCGTCCGACTGCTCCGCGCCTCACACGCCCGTGGCGTCTCGACCGCCTCGTGGGCACTCGGCTCGCTCAACGTGGCGCTTTGGCTGGCCTACTACGCGTCGTCGTCGATGCCAGCAGCCGCGGCGTCGATGATCTTTGCCCTCGTCGCCAACGTGTCGATCGTGCTGTTGGCCGTCGCCCGCCATCGCGGGCGCCCGATCGGGTCGATCGTGCCGAGGCGCCACCCCGCGCTCGCGTTCGCCTGAGCGTCGCCGGCGAGCCGGTCAGTCGTCGATCGCGACGACGGTGACCTTGAGCTTGCCGCCCGGGGCGGCGTACTCGATGGCGTCGCCCGCCTTGTGGCCGAGCAGGGCCTGGCCGAGCGGCGAGCTGGGGGACGCGACCGGCAGGTCGCCACGCTCCTCGATCGAGCCGACGAAGAACCGCTGGACATCGTCGTCCGCGTCGCCCTCATAGCGAAGCGCGACGACGACGCCGTTTCGAACCGTGCCCGCCGTGCCCTGCGC
>DATBQT010000102.1:0-4693 GCA_036560685.1 Acidimicrobiales bacterium | reverse complement strand
GTGCGACGAACGAGATCTTGAGTCCTGCCTGGCCGAGCGCTCCGATGACAGGGTCGGCGAGCCGAAGCGCGAACAGCGCTGGGATCAGCGTGACGAGTGGGGCGAGCGGCGACCTGAAGATCAGCACGAGCAGCGCGATGATGAACAGCAGGCTGAAGATCGTGGTGCTGCCCGCGCTGCGCTGACTCGTCGTCTGGCTCGCCACGTTGGTGGCGACTGGCCCCGCCACGTTCGCGACCACCCCATGCGGCAGCTCCGCCGACTTGGCCGCAGCCGTGATGTCGGCCACGAGCGTGTTGCTCGCAGACTGGTTGAACTGGCTGACCGACGAGACTGCCACCATCTGGACGGCGAGCTCGTCGCTGCTCAGCACCCCCGGATCGACCTTCTTCACGTGCAGGACGTGCGTGACCCGAGATCGAATCGCTCCGATGATGGCGGCTGCCTGCGTCGCCGAGAGTGGTGTCGGCGACGTGGCGACGACGTTGACGCTCGCCGCGGTCGTCGAGCCGATGATCGGCTCAGCGAGACGAGCCGCCGCGAGACTCGGCGAGCCGGCAGGGAGAAACGCCGTGGTGTCGTTGTTCACCTGACTCGCAAGCGAGGGCAACGCGAGCCACAGGACCGTCGGGACGATCAGCCACAGCGCGACGACGACCCAGCGGAGCCGCACGACCGCCCGGCCGAACGCCGCGAATCCCCCTACGTGGCGACGGTGTCGGAGCTTGGCGCGTGAAGGGTCAATCGTGGTGGAGGGGACCACAGGGCGACACTAACGGTGCGGTTCTGCGCGGGCGGGGTGGATGGAGTCCAGGGGTCAACCGCGTTGGCTCCCTCTCGGGTCGTGCGGCCGGTCACGTCGCTCGGCGGGTGCGCGATGATGGCGGTGAGAGGAGCAGCCGTGTCAGAGGAACTCGCGACGTCAGGCACCGCCACGACCGCAGTGACCTTCGTCGAGCTGGTCGCCCTCGCGGAGAACCTCAGGTGGACGTGGCACATGGACGTTCGCGCCCTGTTCGAGGGGCTCTTCTCCGATGCCAGCCCCGGCGAGCTCGAGTGGCCGCTGCGACTCCTCTACGCGTCCGGGCCAAAGGCCGTCGAGGCGCGGCTCGCGTCGCGCCCTGGGCTCGAGGCGCTTGCTCGAGCGGTGATCGAGGACCGGTCGGACTACCTCGACGACGCCCCCGTCACCTGGTACCCGACGACGCACCATGCAGCGCCCGCCTTGGAGGTCGCGTACTTCGCTGCGGAGTTCGCGTTGACCGACTCGCTGCCGATCTTCGCTGGCGGGCTCGGCGCGATCGCCGGCGAGCAGCTCAAGTCCGCGAGCGCCCTCGGGGTGCCCTTGCTCGGGGTTGGCCTCTTGTACCGGGAGTCGTCGCACCAGTGGCTCGACGACGACGGACTGCAACAAGAGGCGTGGGAGGTGCTCGACCCCTCGTCGCTGCCGGTGTCGCTCGTTCGAGGCACGGACGGGCGGCCGTTGACGGTCTCGGTGCCGTTCCCTGGAAGAGACGTCGTCGCACGCCTCTGGACGGCGCCAGTCGGCCGGACATGGCTGTACCTCTTGGACACCGACGTGCCCGAGAACCTCGCCACCGACCGCGCGATCACCGCCCGGCTCTACGGCGGCACGCTCGAGACGCGCATCCAGCAGGAGCTCATCTTGGGCATCGGCGGCCGCCGCGCGCTCCAGAAGCTCGGCCACCAGCCGAACGTCCTGCACCTCAACGAGGGACACACGGCGTTCGCGACCCTGGAGCACGTGGCGCTGACCGCCGCGCGCCACGGGCTCGACTTCGACGCCGCGCGACGCGCCGCCGCGTCCCAGATGACCTTCACCACCCACACGCCGGTGAACGCCGGACACGACTACTTCCCCCCCGAGCTCGCTGGCCGCTACCTCGCCCCTTACGCCACGATGCTCGGACTCGAGCTCGAAGCGCTGCTCCGGCTCGGCCGCTATCGGCCGGAGGACCCTGACGACACGTTCTGCCCGACCGTCCTCGCGCTGCGCATGACCGACGCGCACAACGGGGTGAGCCGTCTCCATGGTGCGGTGACGCGCCAGCAGTGGGGCGGGCTATGGCCTCGCGTTCCGCTCGAGGAGGTACCAATCGGCCACGTGACAAACGGCGTGCACCTCCAGTCGTGGATCACGCCCGAGATCGACCGCCTGCTGGACCGACAGCTCGGGGAAGAGTGGCGCAAGGTGCCCGGCGCCCCTGAGTCGTGGTCGCCAATGCTCGACGCGGACGACGTCGAGCTGTGGGCCGCGTCTCGCGCTGCGCGCGCTCGACTCGTCGCGGCGACGCGGAACCGGCGACGAGCGTTGCTCCAACTACGCGGCGAGAGCGATGCGGCGTTCGAGCAGATCGAGGACTTGCTCGATCCCGACGCGCTCACGATCGGGTTCGTCGGGAGGTTCGTCGCGTACAAGCGCCCGACGCTCTTCCTGCGTGACCCGGACCGACTCGCACGCCTGCTCTCGGATCCCGAACGACCGGTGCAGATCGTCTTCGCCGGCAAGGCCCACCCGAACGACGAGCACGGCAAGCGCCTCTTGCGTTCCGTGACCGACTTCGCGCTCGAGCGCGGGCTGAGCAACCGGCTCGTGTTCATCGAGGACTTCGACCTCACCGCGGACCGGGTGCTGGCCCAGGGCGTCGACCTCTGGCTCAACACGCCGAGGCGACCGCTCGAGGCCTGCGGCATCGGGGGGATGAAGGCCGGCGTCAACGCCGCGCTGAACCTGAGCACGCTCGACGGGTGGTGGGATGAGGTCTGGAACGACGCCGAGCCCACGGCACCGCCCATCGGGTGGTCGATCGGGACGGCGGAGCACTTCGACGACCACGAGGCCCAAGACGCGCTGGATGCGGAGTCGCTCTATGAGCGGCTCGAGCTCGACATTGTGCCGAGCTTCTTCGATCGTGACGAGTCGGGCATCCCGAGGGGGTGGCTCGCGTCGGTTCGCCAGTCGATGGCGACGCTCGCCGAGACCTGGCGGTCACACCGCATGGTGCAGCAGTACGTCGACAACTTCTACCTTCCCGGTGCGGTGCGCTCAGGGCTGCTCCTCGACCATGAAGCACAGCGGGCTCGCCAGCTCGCGGCGTCGCTCACCAGGGTCGAAGCCGCGTGGCCTGGCGTTGGTGTGACCGTCCGCGACACCGATCGCCTCGCCGATGGGCACGTCGCGGTCACCATCGACGTCGAGTGCGGCGGGCTCGGCGTCGACGACCTGGTCGTCGAGCTGTGGATCGAGGTCGAAGACAAGACGGACTACCCCCTGGAGGCGGACGTGCTTGAGGTCGGCGCGGGCGTCGCGACGTACCGGGCCACGGTGGCGCACGCCGTGGCAGACCGGGCGGTGTTCGCGGCTCGGGTGCTGCCCCGGATCCACGACGCCCCGAGCAGGTTCCTGCCCGGGCTCATCACTTGGTCGCCGTGATGACGGGCGGCGACGAGGCGATCTCCGAGGATCTCGCGGCCCTCGCGGCCGAAGCTGGGGTCCTGACCTCCTACGTCGACCACGACGAGGTGCTTCGCCCCGCGAAGCGCGACGTCGTGCTCGACGTCCTCGAGGCGCTGGGATACGGGGGCGCCGCAACCGACCCGCGCGCGACACGCGAGGAGCTCGTCGCTTCGAGGTCGCGTTCGCTCGTCGATCCCGTCGTTGTCGTCGAGAGCGGCGCGGACCGTCAGGTTGAGGTGAGACTCGGCGCACGCGTCGAGGTGCTCGCGTGTGCCCTCGAACTCGAGAGCGGCGAGGTGCTCGAGTGGAAGGCGAGGCCGGACCGCACGGGCGAGGGAGGGAACGACGTCGTGACCCTGCCGGTCGCACTCGAACCCGGGTATCACGCGCTCACGGTGCGCACCTCGGCCCGCGAGGACTGCGCCGTTGTGCTGTGCAGGCCGGTGCTCGGCGCACGCGGCCGGTACGACGACGCGTGGCGAGCGGTGGGCGTGGCAGCCCCGCTCTTCACGCTGCACAGCGATCGCAGTTGGGGGTGCGGGGACCTCACCGACCTCGATGCGTTGGCTGCGGCGACGGCCGAGCACGGTGTCTCGGTGGTCTCGACCCTGCCACTGCTGTCGGGGCTCGGTCCCGAGCACTTCGAGGCGAGCCCGTACCTCCCGCTCAGCCGCCAGTTCTGGCACGAGCGATGGATCGACGTCGACGCCGTCCCCGGCCTACGCGCGTCGGCACGCGCCTCGGCACTCGCCGATGAGGCTCGCCGGGCGCTCCGCGTCGCGGCCGCCCAATCGCATCCCTACGTGGATGGCGCGGCGTCGCTCGCCGCGAAGCGCGCGGTCCTGTCCGTGCTGGCCGACGAGCTCGACGAGGGGTCCGGCTCACGGCGCGGCGAGCTCGCCGCCTACCTCGATGACCGCCCGGGCGTGACCGACTACGCGAGGTTCCGAGCCGCAGGCGAGCGCTACGGCCCGCAGTGGCGGGACTGGCCGGCCCGACTTCGAGGTGGCGACGTCGGACCCAACGACGTCGGGGCGTCCACCGTTCGCTTCTTCGAGTTTGGCCAGTGGCTCGTCCAAGAGCAGCTGCGTGCGGTTGCCGAGCGATGCGAGCGTCGCGGGCAGGTGCTCTCGCTCGACTTGCCGCTCGGCGTGCACGCGTGCGGCTACGACATCTGGCGGCATCCCGGACAGTTCATCGGCGGGGTCTCGGTCG
>DATBQT010000101.1:0-10728 GCA_036560685.1 Acidimicrobiales bacterium | reverse complement strand
CGACGCGGGCGCCGCCGTGCACCTTGACGCCTCGGTCGCCGTCGGGCACGTGCCGATCGACGTCAACGCCCTCGGCGCGGACTACACCACCTTGTGCGCAGAGACGCTCGGCGCGCCGCTTGGCGTTGGCGCGCTCGTCGTGCGCAAGGGGCTGCGGCTCGCGCCGCTCGTCGTCGGCGGCGACCAGGAGCGGGCGCGTCGCGCTGGTCTCGAGAACGTCGTGGGCATCTTGGGTCTCGGGACGGCGGCAGGCGTGCTGGCCGACGACGACGAGGCGGTGCTTCGCCGAGAGGCCGAGCAGGCATCGGCGCTCATCGCACTCTTGGAGCGCGGCATGGACGGGTTCGAGGGCGTGCGGCCGGTCGGTGCGAGCGACGCCGCCGGGCGCGTGCCCCACGTGCGCTGCTACGTCGTCGAGGGCGTCGAGGCCGAGCCGGTCCTGCTCGGCCTCGACCGCTACGGCGTCAGCGTCCACTCCGGATCGGCGTGCTCGTCGGAGTCGCTCGAGCGCTCCGAGGTCCTCGCGGCCCTGGGCGTCGACGAGGACCACTCGCTGCGCGTCAGCGTCGGGTGGGCGACCACGGCCGCGGACGTCGACGCGTTCCTCACGGCGTTCCCCAAGGTGCTCGCAGAGCTCCGCGCGCTGCGCTGATCACGCGAGGCGTGCGGCGGGCGGGTCAGCCTCGCGGCTGGAGGAGCGAGAGGAACGCGGCGGTCAGCGACTGCTCGACGGAGGACTCGGGCAGCTCGGCTGCGCGCTGGAGCTGGGCGATCGCGCCCGCGCGGTCGTGGTGCTGCTGGAACAGGACGATGCCGTAGTAGAGGTGCCCGGCCGCCTCGCGCGGTGCCACCGCGATCGTCCGGGCCAGCTGCGCCTCTCCGATCCGCTCCTGGGCCACCGAGCGGATCCCGAGGCCGTACTCGTAGCGCAGCCACCCGCTCTCGGCGAGCGCCTCGGGGTCGGTGGGATCGAGTCGGAGCACGGCGTCGTAGAGGGTGAGCGCGCGGAGCGTGTGCTGGTGCGCGACCTCGAACTCCGCGGAGGTCAGCAGCACCTGGACCCGCGCCGCGGGCGTGAGGTGGAGCGCAGGACCCTGTCCCGCGAAGGGCTGTGCGACGGCGAGCGCGACGACGAGCGCGACGGCCGCGGCGCACGCGAGCGCGAGCGCGAGGAGCCGCCTCGGGCGACGGCGCGACCCGAGCGAGATCGGCTCGCGCTGCGGGTCGGGGGCCTGTGGCGCGGCCGGTGCGGCCTCCAGGCGGCGACGCGCGTCGGCGAGGCGCGCCACGTCTCGGCGCTCGATGGCCGCGAGGCCGTCGTTGTCCAACTCGCCGCGCGCGTGCTCGGCGCGCGCGTCGTCCAGGGAGCGCTGGACGAGCGCGACCTCGTCGCGGAGCGCGGCGACGTCGTCGCTCACGTCGTTGCCCTCCGGCGCACCACGACCGCAGCGCCCACCACCAGCGCGCCAGCGCCGAGCGCCAGGGGCACCGCCCAGAGCAGGGTGTCGAGCCCGCCTGGGGGTGGCTCGAGCAGGATCGACGGCCCGAACCGTGCGACGAGCGTGTCGAGGATCTGCGAGTCGCTCTCACCCGCGGCGACCGACCTGGTGATCTCGTGGCGGACCGCGATCGAGGAGTTCGAGATCGACTGGGCGACGGAGAGGTCCTCGCAGCTCGGGCATCGCACGAGCCGCTCGAGGGACGCGACCCGGGTCGCCGCGGCGGGCGCCGGCGCGTCGAAGGCGCCCGACCCGACGAGGAGCGCGACGAAGAGCACGATCGCGAGCGCGATCGGGCCGATGAGCCGCCTCGCGTTCACGCGCGCTGTCTCGCCGCGGCGTCGGTGACCGCGGTCAGCTGCGAGCTCGTGACCGCGCCCACCAGCACGGCCGCGATGCGACCGTGGGCGTCGACGACGACCGTCCTCGGCAGCCCCGTCACGCCGTAGGCGTTCGCGATGAGCCCGCCGGGGTCGGCCACGACGGGGTAGCTGAGCCCGTACGTGCGAGCGAACGACGCGGCAGAGGCGTTGGAGTCGTTGTAGACGACGCCGAGGAGCGCCGTCGTGCTGTGCGTCGTGTGCAGGTGCCACTGGAAGGTCGCGAGCTCTGGCGCCTCGGTCTTGCACGGTCCGCACCATGACGCGAAGAACGAGAGCACGACGACGTGGCCCTTCGAGCCCGGCACCACGATCTGGTGCCCCAAGAGGGTCGCGGTCGAGAAGCGCTGCCCGGTCGTCCCGATCAGTGGTGACGCGACGGACGTCGCTCCCTGTGCGACCGGCCGCGTGAACAGGAACACGGCGAACGCAGCGAACAGCACGAGCGCTGCGATCGCCGGCGCGCGAACCGAGTGGCGCCGCATCACACGGCCTCGAGCTCACGCACGGCGTCGACGGCGACGGGGACGGGCACTCGACGACGACGGCGCGCGGCAGGGACGACCGCGAGCAGCCCTCCTATGCCCGCGAGGATGCCACCCGCCCACAGCCAGGCGAGCAGCGGCTCGACCGTCACTCCGAGGACGACCCATCCCGGCTTGAGGCCCGGCGCGAGCTGGGAGCCCGACACGCCCGAGCGCTGCCCGAGGGCGTCGAACGTCAGGTAGACGTCGCCGAGCGCCCCCGAGTCGATCGCGGGCGTGCCGACCAGCTGGTCGCTGCGACCCGTGAACTCGGTGATCGCCGGGTAGAAGAGCCCCCTGCCGTCAACCCGCACCACGATCTCGGTCGCGGTGCGCACCGGTCCCGAGACCTCCCGGATCGCGAGGTACTGCACGGTGTGGCCACCGACCGAGCGGACCTGCCCAGGCGCGAGCACCACCTCGGCGCGCGTCGCGAACGAGACCGACGAAACGATCCCCACCGTGGCGAGCACGACGCCGAGGTGTGCGACCATCCCTCCTGAGGTGCGACCGGTCAGCCCGTGCCACCACGGCTCGGCGCGCGCGGCCGCCGCGCGAAGCTGGCCCCAGAGCGCCTGCAGCGCCGTGCCGGCAGCGACGACGGCGAGGGCGTAGGCCACGAGCGTGCCGACGCCCCGCACGCCCAGTGCGACGAGCACTACCACGAGCGCGGTCGCCACCCACGCGCTCGCGCGGAGGCGGCGCCACACGGTCCAGCCGTCGGCGTGGCGCCACCCGAGCACTGGCGCAATCGCCATCAAGAAGAGCACGCACAGCGCGACCGGCACGGCGACCGTGTCGAAGTACGGGGGCCCGACGGTGACGGTCTGGTGGCGCGCCGCGTCGTAGGCGAGGGGGAAGACCGTGCCGAGGAGCACGATCGCGGCGAAGCCGACCAGCAGCACGTTGTTCGCGACGAACGCGCCCTCACGACTGAGCGGATCATCGATGCCGACGGGCGAGCGAAGCCGGTCCCCCCGCCACGCGAGGAGCCCGAGGCTCCCCAGGACCACCAAGGCGAGGAATCCCAGCAGCAGGGACCCGAGCGACGAGGAGCTGAACGCGTGGACGCTCTGGAGGACGCCGGAGCGGGTGAGGTACGTGGCGAGGATCGTGAGGGCGAACACCGCGATCGCGAGCACCATGTTCCACACCCTGAGCAATCCTCGGCGCTCCTCGAGCACCACCGAGTGGACGTAGGCGGTGCCCACGAGCCACGGGAGCAGCACGGCGTTCTCGACGGGGTCCCACCCCCAGAAGCCGCCCCAGCCGAGCACCTGGTAGCTCCACCACGCGCCGAGCACGATGCCGACCGTCAGCACCGACCACGCGACGACCGCCCATCGACGGGTCGCAGCACGCCAGGCGTCGTCGAAGCGGCCCGCGCACAGGATGCCGATCGTGAGCGCGAACGGCACCGAGAAGAGGACCAGCCCTGAGTAGATGAGCGGCGGATGAATCGCGACAAGGGGGTTGTTCTGCAGGAGGGCGTTCGGCCCTTGGCCCTGGGTCGGCGCGGTCCCGCCCGTCGTCACGAACGGGTTGGCCGGACCAGCCAGGAGCGCGAAGAAGAACGCCTCGACGCCGAAGAGCACGGCGGTCGCCCAGCCGAGCACCGCGTCGGCGTGGTGGCGTCGGTAGATGACGACCACGGCGCCGGTGGCGCCGGTCAACAGGAGCGCCCACAGCAGGATCGAGCCCTCGAGCGCCGACCACATGCCCGTGATCGAGTACAGCAGTGGCGTGACCGTCGCGTTGTTGTCCGCGACGTACGCGAGCGCGAAGTCGTGGGTTACGAGGGCGTACTCCATCGACCCGACGGCGAGCAGCGCGCCCGCGCCGACGAGGAGGACGAGCCGACGGCCCTCAAGCCACGCGGGCACCGCCATCCCAGCCGAGCGCAGGCGCAGCTCGGCGAGCTGGACCACGAGCCCGAGGACGGCCGCGACCAGGGCAATCATGACGCCGAGCGTCCCGAGCGTGGCGGGCATCAGCGCACCGAGCCGTTGGGCGCGTGCACACGCGTCGGGTACTTCGCGATGTACGTGGCGGAGTGCTTGACCATGATCTGGTTGGAGTCGAACACCAGCGAGGTCGCCGACGCGAAGCTCCCGACGACCACGACGGGGATGCGCGGCTGGAAGAGCTGGGGCGGCGACCCGACGTTGTTGACGCGCACCGTGCGGCCGTCCGCGCCGCTGATCGTGAAGGCGGCGCCACTGGACGTCGTGACGACGGTGCCGGGGACGACGACGCCCTCAAGGCGGATCGACGACGTCCCGATGCTGGCGCGGTGGTCGAGTGCCTGGTCCACGGTCTCGAAGTAGTTGAGCGAGCTGAGCAGCCCCTTGTAGAGCAGGACCCCGATCGCTGCGGCGAGGAGCGCGCACACGACGAAGAACCTGGTCCTCGAGGTCTTTGCCGGACGAGGCTTGGGCGCGATCGGCTCAATCGGGGATGCGTCGGCGACGGTCACCGTCGCCTCGCGCGCGCGCGGAGCGAGGCGGCATAGGCGCCGAGCACGCCGAGCGTGATCACGTACCCCCAGACGACGTAGCTCATCGAACGCCCTCGGCCCGCCGTTCGCGCAGCGCCTCGTCGAGCGCCGCGTCGGCAGTCGCCTCGTCTCGCACCGCGATCTGGTAGCGGCGTCGGACCATCCACGCGAACACCGCCGTCATCGCGATGAAGCTCAGCCCGAGCGTCCAGAGCATCGAGCCGTGCACCTTGAAGTGGAACCCCCCACGGAGTACCGACGCGTCCTGGTGCAGTCCGTTCCACCACTGCACGGAGTAGTGCACGATCGGCACGTCGAGTGCGGCGAGCAGGGCGAGGACCGCGCAGCGCCTCGCACGCACGTGGGGGTCCGCGGGCACCCGACGCATCGCGAGGTAGCCGATGAACAGCAGGTCGAGCAGCGCGGTGGAGGTGAGTCGCGCGTCCCAGACCCACCAGACGCCCCATGCGGGCCTTCCCCACAGCGACCCGGTGACGAGTGTGAGCGTGAGGAAGACGACGCCGACTTCCACGGTCGAGGCCGCGAGCAGGTCCCACTTCTCCGAGCGAGTCCTGGGCCACAGGTAGAGGGCAGACGCCAACGCTGCGAGCCCGAACGCGAGGTAGAGCGCGACCCACGCGAGCGCGGGGTGCAGGTAGAGCAGGCGAACGATGTCGCCCTGTACCTCCTCGGGCGGGGTCACCCAGAGCCCGAGCCAGACCGTGACGGCGGTCAAGGCCAACGCGAGCGGGCCGAGGATCCGGTCGAGGAAGAGGGTCACGACGTCTCCTCGAGGGGCCCGTAGAGCAGGACGCCCACCGCGAGGTAGACGACCGCCATGACGACGAGCACAACAGCCCAGCGCCCAGGGCCGCCACCGGCGAGGACCGCGGCCATCCCCCGCTCCCCCGCGATGAGGACGGGCGCGAGTGCCGGGAGCACGAGCAGCGGCAGCAGCGTGCTCGCGACGTCGGTTCCCGCCACCAGCGCGCCGTAGAGCGTCCCCACTGCCGCCAAGGCAGCGATCGCGAGGAGGGCGAGCGGCGTCGCCGTCGCGAGCCTCGCGGCGTCGACGTGGAAGAAGAGCAGGAGCCCAGCCTCGAGGACCACGCCGAGCACGCAGAGCTGCAGTGCGAGCGCGCACGCCTTGCCGAGGAACACGCCGCCGGGATCCAGGCCGAGCAGCCGCACCGTGTTGCGCGTGCCGGGTGCCGCCTCGATGCTCGCCGAGCGGCCGGACGCGAGAACGGAGGCCAACAGGAGCGCCAGCCAAAAGAGGCCCGGCGCGCCACGGCGCAGCGCGACCTCGGACGGTCCGAGCGCGAGTGCGAACAGGATCAGGGCAAGCACGCCGAACGGCACGACCTGCCACAGGAGCACCCTGGAGCGAAGCTCGATCCGTATGTCCTTTCCCGCGACGAGCGCGGCGTCATGCCACATGGAGCTGCCTCGCCCCCGCTTCGCTCGCCGACACGGCCCCGCCGGTGAGGGTGACCATCTGGTCGGCACAGCTCGCTGCACGGTCCTTTTCGTGGCTCGTGAGCACGACGGTTGCGCCGCCGCGCGCCGCTTCGTCTACGAGCTCGTCACACAGGTCGCGTCCCGCACCGTCAAGCCCAGCGTGGGGCTCGTCGAGCAACCACAGCGATGGGCGTCGAGCGATCAGCGACGCGAGGCCCATGCGACGCTGCTGTCCGGCGGACAGCTCCCGCGCGGGTGCCGTCGCGAGCCGACCTGTGAGGCCGACGCGCTCCAACGACGGTGCGGCGAGGGCGCGGTCAAGTCCGGCTGCGCGCAGGGCGAAGATGAGGTTCTCCGACGCCGACAGGTCTGGATAGAGCGAAAGGTGGTGGCCGAGGAGTCCGACTCGCCGACGCAATGGCGCACGGTCCGTGGCGAGGTCACACCCGAGCACGGTGCCCGTGCCCGATCGCATCGGCAGCAGCCCTGCAAGGAGGTGCAGCAAGGTGGTCTTGCCGGCCCCGTTCGACCCGAGTGCGGCAAGCACCGACCCCTCCTCGACGTCGAGATCCACGCCTGCGAGTGCGGGGAAGCGTCCGAGCAGGGCGACAGCCGACCGGAGGGTGATGGCAGGGGCCATGGGGCCAGAGCAGCCTACTTTGACGCCGGAAGCACCTCCGTCGGGCCAGCTTCCCTTCTGCCCGGGTCGTCAGCTCAGGATCGCTCTGAGGCCACCGCGGCGAGATCCGAGTCGACCATGCGCTCCACCATCTCTTTGAAGTCGACCTTGCGCTTCCAGCCGAGCACGGACTCTGCCTTCGATGCGTCGCCGACGAGTGCGTCGACCTCCGCGGGCCGGTAGAACCGCTCGTCGAGCACCACGTGGTCCTGCCACTCGAGGCCCGCGGCGCTGAAGGCGATTTCGCAGAACTCGCGGATCGACCTTGTCTCCCCGGTCGCGACCACGAAGTCGTCCGGCTCGTCGTGCTGGAGCATCAGCCACATCGCGTAGACGTAGTCCTCCGCATAGCCCCAGTCGCGCGTGGACTCAAGGTTGCCAAGGCGCAGCTCCTTGGTGTGCCCGTGCTTGATGCGCGCGACGCCGTCGGTGATCTTCCTCGTCACGAACTCGAGCCCACGTCGCGGCGACTCGTGGTTGAACAAGATCCCCGACGTCGCGAACATGTCGTAGCTCTCGCGGTAGTTGATCGTGATCCAGTGTCCGTAGACCTTTGACACCCCGTACGGGCTGCGTGGGTAGAAGGGCGTCGTCTCGCACTGGGGAGTCTCGACGACCTTGCCGAACATCTCCGACGAGCTCGCCTGGTAGAAGCGGATCTCAGGGTCGACGATCCGGATCGCGTCGAGGATCCTCGTCACGCCGAGCGCGGTCGTCTCGCCGGTCAGCAGCGGCAGCGTCCACGACGAGTGCACGAAGCTCTGGGCAGCGAGGTTGTACACCTCGTTCGGACGGAAGTCGCGCAGCGCGGCCACGATCGACGTCTCGTCCTGCAGGTCACCCGGGACGAGCGTCAGCGAGTCCTGGAGGTGCTTGATCCGCTCGAGGTTGACCGTCGACGTCCTGCGCACGAGGCCGATGACCTCGTAGTCGAGCGACAGCAGCAGCTCAGCGAGGTAGGAACCGTCCTGTCCGGTGATGCCGGTGATCAGGGCTCGCTTGGCCATTGCGTCCTCTCTCGCGGATCCGTGGAGTGTACAAGCAGGGTCCGGCCGCAACTAGGGAACCGCATAGCGTGACGGCGTGTCCAGCGTCGTCATCGTGTCGTTCCGCCTCGGCCTTGCCGACGGTGTGTCGATCGAGGCCGCCAAGTGGGCGTGGGCCCTGCGCGAGCTCGGCCACCAGGTGACCACCGTCGCAGGGGAGGGATCCGCGGACATCCTCATCCCGGGCCTCGAGATGGGCGCGACCACGGGGCCTGACCGCTTCGAGCTCGCGCGGGCGATCGGCAATGCCGACTGCGTGATCGTCGAGAATCTCTGCTCGCTGCCCGTCAACCCCCTCGCGTCCGAGGCGGTCGCCTCGGTCCTTCGTGGCAGGCCAGCGATCCTGCACCACCACGACCTGCCGTGGCAGCGCACGCACTTGGCACACCTCCCGGCGCCGCCGACGGATCCAGCGTGGCGACACGTGACGATCAACGAGCTCTCCGCGGTGCAGCTCGCCGAACGCAAGATCGAAGCGGTCGTGGTGCCCAACCACTTCGACCTCGACCCCCCGCAGGGGAACCGAGCCGCGATGCGCGAGGCGATCTCGGTGCGCGAGCGTGCGATGCTCGTGGTCCACCCCGTCCGCGCGATTCCGCGCAAGAACGTGGGCGCGGCGCTTCGGCTCGCCGAGCAGCTCGGCGCGGTCTACTGGCTCGTCGGCGGCGCAGAGGACGGCTTCGGCCCCGAGCTGACCCGACTGATCCAGTACGCACGAACCGGGGTTCGCCAAGGCATGCCCCCAGGCTTCACGATCGCGGACGTCTACGCGGCGTCCGACGTGGTCGTGCTGTCTTCCACGTGGGAGGGCTTTGGCAATCCTGCGATCGAGTCGGTCGCCTACCGTCGTCCACTCGCACGTCGCCGCTACCCCGTCATGGCCGAGATCGAGCGTCGGGGCCTGCGCTACTTCGACCTGGACGCGATCGAGGTGCTCAGGAAGTTCGTGGAGCGTCCGGACGCCGAGCTGCTCGACGACAACCTGACGGCCGCTCGGCTCGTCTACGACCTGTCGCTCCTGCCGGGCCGGCTCGCCGTGCTGCTGCGCAGCGCGCTCCCAGAGGCCCCCCGGTAGGCTTCGCCGCCGTGGCGACCAGCACCTCGGACTCGCGTCGACTCCGCTCCGACGAGCGGCGCGAGCAGCTCTTGATGGTCGCCTCGGGCCTCTTCGCCCAGGCCGGCTACGACGCCACCACGATGGACCAGGTCGCCCACACAGCGGGCGTCACCAAGCCCCTCCTCTACCAGCACTTCGAGTCGAAGCACGCCCTCTACGAGGAGATCGTGACGTCTGCCGCGACCGCGCTGCTCGACCAGCTCGCGGTCGCGGCGTCGCCCGAGGTGTCGCCGCGAGAGAAGGTGGACCGCGGATTCCAGGCGTACTTCTCCGCGGTGCTGAGCGACGACGTCTCCTTCCGCCTCCTGCTCGCCGACTCGACCGACGAGGACATCGCCCGGCACCTCGACGCGATCGAAGACGCGCTCATCGAGTTCGTCGACCCGCTCATCGACGCGGGGCTCGACCCCGAGCATCGCCGGCTCCTCGCCGCGGCAGTGGTCGGCACCGCGAAGTCGGCGGCCGCGTTCTGGCTCCACCACGCCGACGGTCGCGACGAGCGCGACGCCCAGGAGACCGCGGACCGCCTCGCTCGACGGTGCGCGCAGCTGGTGTGGGGCGGGCTGCGAAGCGTCGGGCCGGACTGATCAGCCGAGCGCCTGGCGGAGGTCCTCTCGCAGGTCGTCCACCGACTCGATCCCGACCGACAGCCGGACGAGATCCGAGGGCACCTCCAGCGCCGAGCCCTCGACGGACTGGTGCGTCATCGCCGCGGGATGCTCAATGAGCGACTCGACGCCGCCGAGCGACTCGCCGAGCGTGAACAGCGACGTGCGGTTGCAGACCTCGACCGCTGCCTCGCGGCCCCCCTCGACGCGAAAGCTCACCATCCCGCCGAAGCGGCGCATCTGGCGGGCGGCAACCTTGTGGCCCGCGTGGGAGGGCAGGCCCGGGTAGTGCACCTCGCGCACGCGCGGGTGGCCCTCAAGCAGGTCCACGAGGGACTCGGCGTTGTCGCAGTGCCGCTCCATGCGCACCGCGAGCGTCCTGACGCCGCGCAGCACGAGCCACGCGTCGAACGGTCCCGCGATCGCACCCATCGAGTTCTGGTGCATCGCCATTCCCTGGGTGATCTCGTCGTTGCTCGTGACCACCGCGCCGCCCACGACGTCGCTGTGGCCGCCGAGGTACTTGGTTGTCGAGTGCACCACCACGTCCGCACCCCACGCAAGGGGCTGCTGGAGGTACGGGGTCGCGAAGGTGTTGTCCACGACGAGCAGCGCCCCCGCGTCGTGGGCGACGCTCGCGATCGCCTCGAGGTCGGCGATCCGAAGCATCGGGTTCGTCGGCGTCTCGATCCAGACGATCCTCGTCGCGCCCGGACGCACCGCGGCCGCGAGTGCGTCGGTGTCGGAGACCGCCACCGGCGTGTGCGTCACGCCCCACGGCCCGAGCACCTTGTCGACGAGTCGGAACGTGCCGCCATAGGCGTCATCGGGGATGACGAGATGGTCGCCGGGCCTGCAGAGCGCGCGAAGCAGGGTGTCGGTCGCGGCCATGCCGGAAGCGAAGGCGAATCCTCTGC
>DATBQT010000100.1:0-5701 GCA_036560685.1 Acidimicrobiales bacterium | reverse complement strand
GCCAAGGCCGCCAACGCGCACGAGTTCATCATGCGGCTCCCCGACGGGTACGGGACCGTGGTCGGCGAGCGTGGCTACACCCTCTCGGGCGGGCAGCGCCAGCGCATCGCGATCGCGCGCACCCTGCTCTTGAACCCGCCGATCCTCGTGCTCGATGACGCGACGAGCTCCATCGACGTGCACGTCGAGCAGGAGATCCACGCCGCGCTCGACACGCTGCTCGAGCACCGCACGACGCTCGTCATCGCGCACCGGCTGTCGACCATCGCACTGGCCGATCGCGTGGTGCTCCTCGACGGTGGCCATGTCGTGGCGACGGGCACGCACGCCGAGCTCCTCGCGTCGACGCCGCTCTACGGCGAGGTCCTCGCGCGGACCACGCTCGACAAGGCGCCCGACGAGATCGGCGAGGCGGTCTGATGGGCTGGGGCGGCGGCGGCGGGTTCGGCGGCGGCGGCGGGTTCGTCGGCAGCCACTCGGCAGCGTCGGCGTCGGGGCTCCCCTTCGGTGGGATCCCGACCGAGCTGCACCAGGGCGTCGAGAAGATCCTCGCGAAAGAGCCCGAGCACGCCGCGGCGACCGTCGAGTTCACGCAGCGCCCGTCCTCGCAAGAGGCGCGCCGGCTCACGGTCCCCGCGCTCCTCGCCGAGCACCCGGGGCTGGTCTGGACGTCCTCGGCGCTCGGGCTCGTCATCGGCACGCTTGGCGTCGCAGGGCCCGCCTTGGTCGGCTACGCGATCGACCACGGCATGGAGAAGCACAACCTCAAGGCCGTCATCGTGCCGGCGATCTTGTTCCTCGTGGTCTCGCTCGTCGTCGCCTACTCGCAGCGCGCGCTCGTCCACGTGACGGGCAGGCTCGCGGCCCGGGTCATGCACCGCCTGCGGATCCGCGTCTTCGCGCAGCTGCAGCGGCTGAGCATGGACTTCTTCACTGAGGAGAAGGCCGGCGTGCTCATGAGCCGCATGACCAGCGACATCGAGAACCTCCAGCAGCTCTTGCAGGACGGGATCAGCACGTTCGGCATCCAGCTGGTCTCGATGGTGACGATCACGATCGTGCTGTTCCACGCCAACGCGCTGCTCGCGGCGTACGCGATCCTCCTCGTGGTCCCGCTCATGCTCGGGCTCACGATCTGGTTCCACCGCGCCTCGGAGCGCGGCTACCTCCGGAGCCGCGACGGCATCGCGAACGTGCTCTCGGACCTGTCCGAGTCGCTCTACGGGATCCGCGTGGTCACCGCGACCAACCGCCAGCGCCACAACGTCGTGCACCACCGAAACGTGGTGGGCGAGTACCGCGACGCGAACCTGTACACCGGCCGGGCCAACGCGATCTACGGGCCGACGACGCTCATGATCGGGATCCTCGGCCAGGCGCTCCTGCTCGGCATCGGCGGGAACATGGTCCTGCACGGCCAGATGCAGGTCGGCCAGCTCGTCGCGTTCATCTTGTACCTCGGCCGCTTCTTCCAGCCGATCCAGCTGCTCGTCCAGCAGTACAACCTGCTCCAGCAGGGCCGCTCCTCGGTCATCCGGCTCCGCGAGCTCCTCGAGACGCCGCCGAGCGTCCAGGAGCGTGCCGACGCGAGCGTGCTGCCGGCCGTCGAGGGCGCGATCAGCTTCCGCGACATCACCTTCGGCTACGACCCCGAGCGGCCCGTCCTGCAGCACGTCAACCTCGACATCGCCCCGGGCGAGAGCGTCGCGTTCGTCGGGCCGACGGGCGCGGGCAAGTCGACGATGGCCAAGCTCGTCAACCGCTTCTACGACCCTCAGGGTGGCGCGGTGCTCGTCGACGGCGTCGACGTGCGCGACGTGACGCTGCACTCGCTGCGCAGCCAGATCGGCGTGGTGCCACAAGAGCCGTTCTTGTTCGCCGGCACGATCCGGGACAACCTCATCTTCGCGAACCCGGCCGCCACGGACCTCGACGTCGAAGAGGCCGTCGACGAGGTCGGGCTTCGCGACCTCGTCGATCGGCTCCCCGACGGGATCCAGACCGTGGTGCACGAGCGGGGCCAGACGCTGTCAGCGGGAGAGCGCCAGCTCCTCGCGCTCGGCCGCGCGTTCCTCTCGCACCCGAGGGTGCTCGTCTTGGACGAGGCGACCTCGAGCCTTGACCTGCGCAGCGAGACGGTGGTGGAGCGCGCACTGACGAAGCTGCTCGAGGGACGCACCGCGATCCTGATCGCGCACCGGCTCACGACGGCGAAGCGCGCGGACCGCATCGTCGTCATCGAAGACGGCGGCGTCATGGAGTCCGGCTCGCACGACGAGCTCGTCGCGCTCAAGGGGCGCTACGCCGCGATGTACGAGACGTGGGTGCGACAGGGCGGCCTCGAGGGCGCCGCGACCTAACCGACCGCGAGCGAGCCGAACGCGTCGAGGAACTGCGGCCAGATCGACTTCGGCAGGTCGTGGCCCATCTTGTCGATCACGAGGAGCTCGGCGCCGGGGACCGCCTTGGCGGTCGCGACACCACCCTCGACGGTGACCAGCGGGTCGATCGCGCCGTGAACGACGAGCGTCGGCGCGGTGACGCCTGCGAGGCCGGGACGACGGTCCGGTGACCCGACGATCGCTCCGAGCTGTCGCGCCGCCCCCACCGGGTCGTAGGAGCGGTCGAACTGGCGACCCGTGACGTCGCGGATCCACTCCTCATCGATGCCGAGCTCGACAGAGCCGGTCTGGTGCCACGAGCTGAGGGCGAGGTCGATGACGCCCTGCCGCGTTGTCGGCGCCGGGTCGAACCAGTGCGCGATCACCTCGGGGGCCGGCGACCCGACCCGAACCGGGTCGGGCGACGACATCACCGACGTCAGCGTCCTCGTGAGCTCGGGGTGCCGGATCGCGAACGACTGGGCGATCATCCCGCCCATCGAGACGCCGAGCACGTGCGCGGGGCCGACCCCGAGCGACCGCAGCAGCATCGCGGCGTCGTCGGCCATGTCCTCGATGGCGTAGGCGACGCTCGTCGTGTCCCCGCCCGCCACCGCGAGCACGTCGGGCGCCGCTGTGTCGGCCAAGTGCGTCGAGGCCCCGACGTCGCGGTTGTCGAACGTGATCACGTAGAACCCGAGCCCGACGATGTCGCGCACGAGCTCGTCGTGCCACGCGATCAGCTGCGCGCCGTGGCCGTGGACGAGCAGCACCGGTCGGTCGGCGGGGTCGCCGGCGACCTCGTAGTAGATGTCGACCCCGTTCGCGCGGACGAGTGGCACGTCGGACCTCCCTGTGGACGCCGGCACCCTACCGGTCGGACTTGCGACCGGTCGAACCGCGATGCGACGCCGCGCGCAGGGCACCGAGCTGGTCCGCGACGGCCAGCGCGGCACTGACGGACTTGCGTGCGAGCATCGCGTTCAGGTGCTCGACGAGCCCGCGCTCGAGCGCGAGCTGCTGTTCGAGGTCGGCGATCTCGTCGGTGCTTCGCTGCCGCTCACGCTCGAGCGTCTCGGTGAGCCCGTCGACCTGCTCGCGTGCGAGCCGGTCGCGGGTCTCGAGGACATCGGGGATCGCCTCGAGCAGCTCGGCGACCGAGTCGCGTGGTCCGCGCGTGCCGCGCCCGGTGCAGCGTCGGGCCACCTCGTCCCAGTGGTGCTGCAAGGCGACGCGGTGCCCCGTCACCTGGCTCGACGGCACGCCACGGTCGAAGTCGGTCGTCGGCTCGACGTCCGAGCCATCCTCCGGTAGCGCGCTCACGCCCGGGAGCAGGTCGAGGTGCTCGTGCTTGGACCCAGGTGCCGCCCGGGGCCGGAAGAGCGGCGTCCCCGTCGACGTCGCGATGATCCCGGCGTGGAGGCTCGACGCGACGACGCCCTGGGCACCCGCGATCATCGCGGCGACCACGAGCGGCGCGGGCCACGGCTCGATCGGCGTCGTCGGCGTCGAGAGCCGGAGTCGACCCGGCCTGTCGTGGTGGCACGGCCCGCAGGCGAGCTCGACGACCGACAACCCCCTCGCGGTCGCCGCGACGGCGATCGCCTCGACCGCGTCGCGGAAGTCCTCGAGGATCGCCGACGGCTGGACGACCACGTAGCCGCCCCCGACCCCGTTGGCGGCGAGCAGGCGGGTCGCCTCGTGGCGAGACGCGTCGTCGAGCAGCTCGCCGATGCCGAACACCGAGTCGGGCACGACGACCGGCGCAGCATGCGGGCTGTGCGCGCGAACGAGCCGCGCCGACTCCAAGTCGCGCACCGCGAGGTAGTCGATCCCTCGAAGGGCAGCCTTGTAGAGGGGCTCGTGCACCGCCGAGACCGAGTCGATGACGCCCAGCGCGTTCCACGCGACGGGGACGCCCGCGGCCAGCGCCAGCAGCGTCGGCGTGAGCCACAGCCCGTAGGGGTGCGACGTCACCGCGCTCGTCGGCTCGTAGCCGGGCGCGACGCCCTCGTCGCCACGGATCAGGTGGCCGCCGCCCACCAAGAGGAGGTCGAACTCGCCGAGCCGCTCGGCGAGCGTGTGGATCGGCCGGACCTTGAACGGCCAGTTCGGCGGGTCGAACGCGCGGTAGCTGAACAGCTCGATCTCGACGTCGCCGAGCCGCTTGGCCAGCTCATGGTGCGCCACGAGCGGGAACAGCAGGTCGCCGAGGTTCTCGACGTCGAAGGTCCCCACCATCGCGACGCGCGCGGGGACCGCCCGGCCCTCGGGCGCGTTCGACGGGCTCGGGATCCGCGAATCGTACAAGGGTCGCCCGGCGCTCTCGGCTGCGGGCCGCTAGGCCGCGAACCCCTTCACGAGCGAGATGAGGTCGGCGGGCTGCTGGTCGCCGAGCGGGATGGGCGTCACCTGCAGGTGCGTGACCCCGGCCTCTTTGAACGCCGCGACGCGCTCTTTGACGTAGCCCTCCGGGCCGCAGAGCGAGGTGAGCTCGAGCAGCTCGTCGGGGACGAGGGCCTCCGCCTCCTTCTTCTTGCCGGCGAGGTACAGGTCCTGGATCTGGGCGGCCTCGGCCTCGAAGCCGTACCGGCACGCGAGCTCGTTGTAGAAGTTCTTCCCCTTGGCCCCCATGCCCCCGACGTAGAGCGCGACGCCCGGGCGCGCGAGCTGGCGCAGCGCAACCACGTCGTCGCCCTCGCCCACCGCGAGGATCCCGCCGGCGGTGACCTGCAGCGTCCCGCGCGAGGCGTCGCGCTTGGCCGCGCCCTCGGCGAGGGGCGCGCCCCACACGTCCTTGGCGCGCTCGGGGATGAACAGGATCGGGATCCAGCCGTCCGCGACCTCGGCGGTCATGGCCACGTTGCGCTCCCCGAGCGACGCCACCCACACCGGGATCTCGGACCGCACGGGATGCGCGATGATCTTGAGCGCCTTGCCGAGCCCCGTGCCCTCGCCGGCGGCGAGCGGGAGGTCGTAGTAGCGGCCGTGGTGCTCAAGGGGTGCCTCGCGGCGCCAGACGTCCCTGCAGATCTCGATGATCTCGCGCGTCCGCCCGAGCGGCGCCGTGTACGGCACCCCATGGAAGCCCTCGATGACCTGGGGGCCCGACGCTCCGAGGCCGAGGTGGAACCGCCCGTCGCTCAGCGCGTCGATGCCGGCCGCGGTCATCGCGAGCAGCGTCGGCGTGCGGGTGTAGATCGGCAGGATGCCCGATGCGATCTGCACGGTCTCGGTCACCGCGGCGAGGTAGCCCATGAGACTCGGGGCGTCGTAGCCGTACGCCTCGGCCACGTAGGCGATGTCGAGACCCGCCTTCT
>DATBQT010000099.1:0-2820 GCA_036560685.1 Acidimicrobiales bacterium | reverse complement strand
GAGGGCGAAGAGCACCAGCCGCGCTCGTTGAGCACCTAGGCCCGGGCGCTTCGCGCGCGACCTGCGACAATGACGCCCGTGACCGAGCAGCAGGCCGCCTACGTGCTGCGGACCGTCGAGGAGCGTCGGATCCGGTTCGTCCAGCTGTGGTTCACCGACGTGCTCGGGCGCCACAAGGCGTTCCACGTCACCCCCGCCGAGCTCGAGGACGCCCTCGACGACGGGATGACCTTCGACGGCAGCGCGATCGACGGCTTCAGCAGGGTCCAGGAGGCCGACGTCCTCGCCATGCCCGACCTCGACACCTTCCAGCTCTTGCCCTGGCATGCCGAGGGCGAGGGAGTGGCCCGGGTCTTCTGCGACATCGCCAACGTCGACGGGACCCCGTTCGAGGGGTGCCCTCGCAACCGGCTCCGCCGCGTCCTCGACAGCGCCCACGACGAGGGCTACACGTTCTTCGTCGCCCCAGAGCTCGAGTACTTCTACTTCGACACCCTCGAGCCGAAGGGCGCCCCGCACCCCGTCGACCTCGGGAGCTACTTCGACCTTGGCACCGACGACGTGGGGAGCCGCCTGCGCCGCGACACCGTGCGCACCCTCGAGGAGATGGGGATCCCCGTCGAGCACGCCCAGCACGAAGACGCCCCGAGCCAGCACGAGCTGGACCTGCGCTACACCGACGCGCTGACCATGGCCGACACCGTCATGACGGTGCGACACGTCGTGAAGGAGCTCGCGCGCCAGGCGGGCGTCGCGGCGAGCTTCATGCCCAAGCCGCTCGCCGGGGTCCAGGGCTCGGGCATGCACACCCACCTGTCGCTGTGGCGCGAGGGCACCAACGCCTTCGTCGACCCCACGGACCGCTATGGGCTCTCCGAGGTGGCGCACCGCTTCATCGCGGGGCTGCTCGCGCACGCCGGCGAGATCACCGCGATCACCAACCAGTGGGTCAACTCCTACAAGCGGCTCGTCCCGGGCCACGAGGCCCCGGTGCACGTGAGCTGGGCGCGCAACAACCGCTCCGCGCTCGTGCGCGTCCCGACGATCAAGGCGTCCAAGGCCGAGTCGACGCGCGTCGAGTACCGCGCGCCCGACCCGGCGGCCAACCCGTACCTGTGCTTCGCGGTGCTCCTCGCCGCGGGGATGGCGGGCGTCCGCGGCGGCTACGAGCTGCCCGAGGAGGCGACCGGGAACCTCTTCGACCGGTCCGTGGATCGCGACCTGGCGCTTTTGCCGACCAGCCTCAAGGAGGCGGCCGACCGCATGGAGCGCTCGGCGCTGCTCCACGAGACGCTGGGCGAGCACCTCTGCGAGTGGTTCCTGCGCAACAAGCGCGCGGAGTGGTCCGACTACGCCGAGACCGTGACGCCCTTCGAGCTCGACCGGTACCTCCCCCAGCTGTGAGCGGCGAGGAGGCGCGCGGCGTCGAGGTCGTCTGCGTCCCCGATGTCGACGCGGCGGTCGAGCGCGCGATCCGCCTCGCGGGGCTGAAGGCGACCCCAGAGCGCGAGGCCGGACGACTCGTCGAGCGCCTCGCGCACGCGACCGGCGAGATCGCGGCCGTCCTCCTCGACGCGTCGTCGGGGTCGGTCGCCGACACCATGGCCGTGTGCCGGACGCTTCGCCGCCTGGACGTCCCCTTCGAGCCGATCGTGCTCGTCGTCGAGCGCGCCCAGCTGGACGACCTGGCGCTGCGTGACGAGCTGTTCGACGACTTCGTCGTGACCCCCGTCGTCCCCGACGAGCTCGCCGCGAGGCTCCGGCACCTCCTCGCGGTCCGCGGCACCACGACGGGGACCGCGGTCCTCGAGCGCGGCGGGCTCTCGATCAACCTCGAGACCTACCAGGCGTCCGTCGCCGGCCGCGCCCTCGACCTCACCTACATGGAGTACGAGCTCTTGCGGTTCTTGGCAGCGAACCCGACGCGCGTCTTCACGCGCGAGACGCTGCTCAGCCGCGTCTGGGGCTACGAGTACTACGGCGGCGCGCGGACCGTCGACGTGCACGTGCGCCGGCTCCGCGCCAAGCTCGGCGAGGAGCACGCCCACCTGATCCAGACGGTGCGAAGCGTCGGCTACCGCTTCGGGTAGCTCAGACGACCACGAAGCGCAGCACGATGAGGGCCATGCCGAACGCCCCGCCCGCGGCGGTCTGGATGACGACCTGCCTCGCGCCGAGTCGGCCGAGCACGGCGACCGAGAACTCGAAGAGGACGAGCATCATCGCGCTCACGATGGTGCCGATGAACACGGCGCGCTGGTCGGTCGCGCCCGCGACGCCGGCCAGGATCACCGCGGCGATCGGCGCGACCGCGCCGCGCATGATCGAGAACTCCGCGCGCAGCTCGGCGAGGAACGCCGGCCCCTCAAAGGCGCGGCGCTTCTCGAGGCGGTCGCCCGAGTCGACGCTCCAGGCGTGGACGACCCAGTACAGAAGCAGGATCAGGATCGCGGCGCCGACGCTGCGCCAGTAGGGCTCGTTGCGGTTGCCCTCCGCGGCGAGGACCGCGCCCACCGTGATGATCCCGTAGATCACGCTCGAGGCGTTCTCCGGTCGCCCGACGACCGCCGAGAACAGCGTCGCGGCGGCGCCGTCGGGCGCCGAGGTCACCTCGGGGCGGTGCTCGCCCACAGCTCGACTTCGACGCGGGCGCCGAGTGGCAGCGCCGCGACGGCGATCGCCGTGCGGGCGGGACGGTGCTCGCCGAAGAACGACACCCACACCTCGTTGCACGCGGCGAAGTCCGCCATGTCGACGAGGAACATCGTCGCCTTGATCACCTGGTCCATCGTGACGTCCGCGGATGCGAGCACGCTCTGG
>DATBQT010000098.1:0-1901 GCA_036560685.1 Acidimicrobiales bacterium | reverse complement strand
GGACCGTCCCTCCGCGATCGCCCAGACGACGAGGCTCTGGCCGCGTGCCGCGTCGCCGCACGCGAAGACGCCGGGGGCCGTCGTCGCGAATTTGGCGTCGACCTCGATGGTGCCCGATGCGGTGTACCGCGTACCGAGTGAGTCGCCGACGGCACGCTCGGGTCCGACGAAGCCCATGGCGAGCACCACGAGGTCGGCGCGGACGTGCTCGACCTCGCCAGCTTCGCCACCTGCACCGCCGTCCACGTGCTCGATGGCGATCGAGTCCACCGCGCCGTCTGTATTGCCGTGCATCGCGACGGTTCGAACGGCGAACCGTCGCTCCCCGCCTTCTTCCTGTGAGCTCGACACGCGAAGGATCGCCGGATACGTCGGCCATGGCGCCGCCCCGGTGCGCTCGATCGGCGGCTGGGCGAGGATCTCGAGCTGCGTGACCGACCGCGCACCCTGGCGAAGCGCGGTGCCGAGGCAGTCTGACCCTGTGTCGCCGCCGCCGATGATGACCACGTCACGCCCACTCGCCGATACCCACGGCGCCGCGAGCGTGCCCTCGGCGGCGAGCTGTGCCCCCCGGAGCAGTTCCAGCGCGTAGACCACGCCCGCGAGGTCCCGGCCCGGCACGTCGAGGTCGCGAGGCACGGTCGAGCCGGTGGCCACGACGACCGCGTCGGCGGCCGCACGAACCTCGTCGACCGACAGGGATCGGAGGGGGCGGCCAGACCTGCGCCACGCCGCGCCAGGGCCCGGCTCGCCGACCTCGGTGCCACAGGCGAACCGCACGCCTTCTTGCTCGAGGAGCGCGACGCGTCGCTCGACCACGTCCTTTCCGAGCTTGAACGCGGGGATCCCGTAGCGAAGGAGGCCTCCAGGGCGCTCGGCGCGCTCGTAGACGGTGACGTCATGGCCGGCGCGCCGGAGCTGCTGGGCTGCTGCGAGCCCCGCAGGCCCCGAGCCGACCACAGCGACGCGCCGGCCGGTGAGCACGCTCGGCGGGTGCGCGACGACGAGCCCGGCGGCGAATGCGCGCTCTGCGATGTCGAGCTCGATGCGCTCGATCGTCACCGGCTCGTCGTTGATGCCGAGGACGCACGCGGCCTCGCACGGCGCGGGGCAGATCGCCCCGGTGAACTCTGGGAAGTTGTTCGTCGCGTGCAGGCGGGACGAGGCGTCGGCAAGCCGGCCGTCGACGACGAGCCCGTTCCACTCAGAGATGAGGTTCCCGAGCGGGCAGCCCGCATTGCAGAACGGCACGCCGCAGTCCATGCACCGGTTCGCCTGGGTCTCGATGAGCCCGTCCGGCGGTCGCTCGTAGACGTCCTTGGTGTCGCGAAGTCGAACCGCCACCGGTCGCCGGGCGACCACCTCGCGTCCGTGCTCGAGGAATCCCGTCGGCCTACGCATGCGCGCCCACCAGGTGTCCGGTCGGCTCGATCGGCGCCGTGGCGTCGCGCCAGCCAAGGGGGACGATGGCCACGAATGACGATCGGGCGTCGCGCCACGAGCTGGCTAGCTGTGCGGCGAGCACCGAGCCCGTCTCCGCGGCGAAACGGGTCACAATCGACGACAGCCACTCGTCGTCGTCGAGGTCCAGCCGCTCGAGCTCGATCGTGTCGAGGTTGCAGCGCCTCGCAAGGACGTCGAGCGGGTCGTGGACGTAGGCGATGCCCCCGGACATCCCTGCGCCGAAGTTCCGCCCGATCTCGCCGAGGACGACCACTCGGCCACCGGTCATGTACTCGCAGCAGTGGTCGCCGACGCCCTCTGTCACGACGACCGCGCCAGAGTTGCGAACGGCGCACCGCTCACCGACGACGCCGCGCGCGAAGACCTCGCCGCTCGTCGCGCCGTAGGCGAGCACGTTGCCGGCCACGACCGCATCGGAGGACTCGAAGGGGCTCATC
>DATBQT010000097.1:0-1862 GCA_036560685.1 Acidimicrobiales bacterium | reverse complement strand
GCCAGCCCGCGCCGGCGATCGAGATCACCGGTCTGACGCGCACGTTCATCCTGGGCGACGTCGAGGTCCAGGCGCTGCGCGGCGTCGACCTGACCGTCCGCAGCGGCGAGTTCGTCGCCATCATGGGCTCGTCCGGTTCCGGCAAGTCGACGCTGATGAACATCATCGGCTGCCTCGACCGGCCCACCGAGGGCAGCTACGTACTCGCGGGCCGGCAGGTGGCCGGGATGAGCCGCGGCGAGCTCGCGAAGATCCGCAACCGGGTCCTCGGCTTCGTCTTCCAGCAGTTCAACCTGCTGTCTCGCACGAGCGCCCTCGAGAACGTGGAGCTCCCGCTGGAGTACGGCGGCGTCGGCAGCCGCGCGAGGCGCCAGAAGGCGAACGAGGCGCTCGCGCGGGTGGGCCTCTCCAACCGGGTGCACCACCACCCCAACCAGCTCTCGGGCGGACAGCAGCAGCGCGTCGCGATCGCGCGCGCCATCGTCAACGATCCCAAGGTCATCCTCGCCGACGAGCCGACGGGGGCGCTCGACTCGCGGACCAGCGTGGACGTGATGGCCATCTTCCAGGGGCTCTGGCGCGCGGGCATCACCGTCGTCCTCGTCACGCACGAGCCGGACGTCGCGGAGTACGCGTCGCGCGTCGTCCAGATGAGGGACGGGCGCGTCACGTCCGACCGTGCGCAGGAGCCCAGGGTCGCGAAGCCCGCCGAGGGACCGGCGTGAATCCGCTCCACACGCTCCGCGTCGCCCTGCGGGCGATCCTCAGGAACAAGCTCCGCTCGTTCCTCACCACGCTCGGGATCGTGATCGGCGTGGGCGCCGTCATCGCGATGATGGCGATAGGCGCCGGCGCCAAGGCCCAGGTGGAACAGGCGTTCGCGGCGATGGGCACGAACATCCTCATCATCCTCCCGGGGTCGACGAGCGCGAGCGGCGTGAAGGGCGGCTACGGCTCGATGCCCACGCTCACGTGGGACGACCTCGCGGCCATCAAGACCGAGGTCGCCACGGTGAAGACCGCGGTGCCGTCGCTGCGGTCGAACATGCCGGTGGTCAGCGAGGACCAGAACTGGACGACGGGCGTGACGGGCACGTCGCCCGATTACTTCCAGGTGCGCAACTGGCCCATCGCGCTCGGAGCACCCTTCACGCAGCAGGACGTGGACGGCGCTTCCAAGGTCATCGTGCTCGGGCAGACGGTCGTCGACAAGCTCTACGGCGCCAACGCGAACCCCGTCGGGCTCATGGTGCGGGTCGGCAGCACGCCGTTTTCTGTCGTCGGTGTGACGGCCCGCAAAGGCCAGAGCGCGACGGGGCAGGACTACGACGACGCCGCGTTCGTCCCGTTCTCCACGTTCGCGCAGAAGGTGCAGGGTGGCCTGGGGAAGTTCCTGCAGGGTCAGATCATGGTCGAGGCCACGTCGTCGGACACGACGCGCCGCGCGCAGACGGACATCACCGCGCTCCTGCGCGACCGGCACCACATCGCACCCGGCGAGGACGACGACTTCTCGATCCGCAACCTGAGCGAGATCGCCGACGCCAAGCAGCAGGGCACCGACACGATGACGCTCCTGCTCGCGAGCGTCGCCGCCGTCTCGCTCCTCGTCGGCGGCATCGGGATCATGAACATCATGCTGGTGAGCGTCACCGAGCGGACGCGCGAGATCGGCATCCGCATGGCCGTCGGCGCCGAGCCGCACCACATCCTCACGCAGTTCCTCATCGAGGCGCTCTCGCTGTCGGTGGCCGGGGGCCTCATCGGTGTGGGCTTCGGTGTGGGTACGGCGGGGTGGCTGGCGCAGCGCTTCCAGTGGCCGGTGCTGATCCAGCCGGACGTCATCGCCGTGTCCGTGGGGT
>DATBQT010000096.1:0-3403 GCA_036560685.1 Acidimicrobiales bacterium | reverse complement strand
AGCGCCGAGCTCGCCAGCATGCAGTCGGTCGAGCGTGCCCGACTCGCCTCGCTCGGCGTCGCTGCCGGCTCGACCGTGCGGATCGCAGGAGGCGATCTCGTGGTCGCGGCCTACCTGGGCCGCCGTGCTGCCCCCGACGAGGCGATCCTGTCGATGACCGGTCAAGTGATCCTGCGCCACGTCGAGTGCTTCGCCCCTCCCTATCGGGTCCATCCAGGTGCGACACCCACGACATCGCAGAGGGTGCCCGGGAGGTGTCGCTCGGCCTTCCGGCTCGACCCGACGAACCTGCAGGTCCAGCCCAACGCGAACTCGGTCAACGGGTACACCGCGAACACGGTCCAGCCCGATCCCAACTTCCTCTTGGTGCCCTCTACATCCCCCTTTCGTGAGCCGCTCGCTGACCGCGTGGTCCTCGCGGGGCTCCCCGCAGACGGCACCGACCGGTACGTCCTCGGCCCCGCGGTCCTCACGGGTGCGGCCGTCATGTCGGCCGCGGCGCAACGTGACTCGACCGGCGCGTGGGTCGTTGACGCCACGATGACGACCGCGGGCGCCAGCGCCTTGGACCGCATCTCGCAGATGGCGTTTCACCAGTTCATCGCGATCGAACTGGATGGTGTCGTCCTGTCGGCTCCCCTCGTGCTGCCAGCGCAAACCACCTGGACCTCGTTCAACGGGCAGGTCTCGATCTCTGGCTCGCTCTCCGCCACCGAGGCATCCAGGGCGGCCATCGCCCTTGCCGACGGGGCGCTCGCCGTGCCGGTCACCGTCGTCCCCTTCCGCACCTTGCCCGCCTGAGGCGGCATCCCTCCATTCCCAGCTAGCGCGTCTGGGCGTCCTCGGCCGCTGTCTCCCCACTCGGTCCCCATGCGTCCTCGCGGCGCCGCGGCTCGATGGCGATCCCCCTCGGCCCGAGCTCGCCCGCCGTTGCGACTGCATCGACCCCGTGACGGCGGCGCAGCTCGTCGACGGCCGTGCGCAGCGCGGCGAGGTCGGTCTGGCGATGGCGCGCCGCGAGGTCAGCCGCCTCTGCGTCGTCGACGGGGTCCGAGAGTGCGAAGGCCAGCTGGACGGTGGCCTCGCCGCGCTCGAGCGACGAGCACGACACCCCGCAGAGCCGCACGCCGCCGTTGAGCGGGCACGCCGTCGCCAACAGCTCGGCGATCCGGGCCACGGCCTCGTCGTCGTCGATCCCGAAGTCCACGGTGTGGCTGCGCGTGATCACCTGGAAGTCGTCGAACTTCACCTTGAGCGTCACGCAGCGTGCCCGAAGCTCGCTGTCGCGCAGCGCTCGGGCGACCGCGCCGCCCATGCGCCGCGCGTGCCGGCACAGCTCGTCTCGCGCGGTGACCGACACCGCGAAGGTCTCCTCGTGGCCGATCGACTTCGCAAGCTGGCTCGGCTCCACCGGTCGATCGTCGACGCCGCGCGCGAGCTCGGAGAGGCGCTCGGCCATCGCACGGCCGAGGTGGCCAGCCAGCAGCTCGGGGTCGAGCTCAGCGAGCTGTGCGACCGACGTGATCCCGAGGCGCTCGAGGCGCGCTGCAGTGGCCGGCCCGATCCCCCACAGGTCTCGAAGCCCGATGGCGGCGAGCACGGCCGCCTCGTCCTCGGGCATCGTGACCACGACGCCCGCGCCGTCGGTGATCCCCGCGAGCGAGGCGACGGGCTTGGCGTGTCGGCTCGCGAGCTTCGCGAACAGCTTGTTGCGCGCGATGCCGACGCAGCACGACAGTGAGAGCTCGTCGCGCACGCGGGACCGGATCGCCTCAGCGATCTCGCGGGGGCTGCCGAGCAGCGCCATCGAGCCAGTCACGTCGAAGAAGGCCTCGTCGAGTCCCAGCGGCTCGACCAGTGGCGTCGCCGAGACCAGGATCTCGAAGAAGCGCGCGGAGACCTCCTCGTAGCGCGAGAAGCGGCCGTGCACGAAGACCGCGTCGGGGCAGCGCCGCTTCGCCTCGACCGACGACATGCCAGAGCGGATGCCCCGACGTCGAGCCTCATAGGTGCAGCTCGCGACGACGCCGCGCGCGCCATCGCCTCCGACGATGACAGGGAGGCCCTTCAGGGACGGCTCGTCGAGCACCTCGACCGACGCGAAGAACGCGTCGAGGTCGGCGTGCAGGATCGCGGGCCGCAGCGCCGCGGAGTGGTCTTCTTCAGGTGTCGAGCGCGACGTGACGGAACGCCTCCCCGTGGGTCACCCCGACGAGCCGCCCGGCCTGGACCGCGCGCGACGTGACCGCCGAGCGCGCCCACTCGTCGTCCCCGTCCAGCTGGGAGCGGTGCGAGAGGACCGCGGCGATCTTGGCGTCCAGGGTGCCGTCGATGTCGACGACGACGTCGGCGTCCAAGGTGCCCGAGAGCAGCAGGGTCGAGACCACGTGGGGAGCGCCGGTCTCTGGGAAGTAGTGGGGCATGCCCGAGGCGGGGGCGACCGAGTCCAGCACCGCCCAGCCCGCCTCGCGGTGGTCGTGGTGGTTCACGTAGACGCCGCCGAAGAAGGTTGCCGTGGGGTCCGGGGCGAGCACGATGCTGGGGCGGAGCCGTCGCAGGACCGCCACGATCGCCCGGCGCGTTGCCAGGTCGTTCGCCACCTCGCCGTCGGGGACGCCGAGCTGCTCGACGCCGGCGATCCCGAGCGCGCCGGCGGCGTCCTGGAGCTCGCCGCTGCGCCGCGCTGCGAGCGCCGCGAGGTCGACGTCGGGGTCGTGCGTGCCCTTCGCGCCGTCGGCGAGGACCAGCAGTCGCACCTCGGCGCCGAGCTTCGACCACGACGACAGCGTCCCGCCGCACGCGACGTCGGCGTCGTCGGGGTGCGCGTAGATCGCGAGCGCACGCGTGGGCACGTCGTCGAAGAGCCGCGCCATCAAGTCCTCGCCTTGGGCGCGGTCGTTTTGATCAGCAACCCGACCTCTCGCTCGAAGTCTCCGAGGCCCTCGAACCCCTTGTAGACCGACGCGAAGCGCACGTAGCCCACCTCGTCGACGTCGCGGAGCCGCTCGAGGACCGCCCGGCCGATCTCCTCGCTCGAGACGTCGTCGGGCCGCAGCCGGAGCGTCTCTTCGACCGCATCGCACAGCTCGTCGAGGACCTCGTCGGTCACGGGTCGGTTCTTGCACGCGGCCCGCAGCCCCTGGATGAGCTTGTCCCTGTCGAAGGGCTCTCGGGTCCCTGATCGCTTGACGACGACGAGCGGGACCTCTTCGACACGCTCGAAGGTCGTGAACCGCTGCGCACACGCCACGCACTCCCGGCGGCGGCGGATCGCACCGCCGTCCTCGGCGAGACGGGAGTCGACGACCCTGTCGTCGTCGCTCGAGCAGAAGGGGCACCGCACACCGCAACGCTAGACCCTGCCTGTGTTTCGACGTGCTCAGGGAATCGTGACGCGCTCGCC
>DATBQT010000095.1:0-5582 GCA_036560685.1 Acidimicrobiales bacterium | reverse complement strand
GCGCCGACCGCTCTCGTTGCCCTGACCGCACCCCTCAAACCGCCTACCTCCAGTCGCGGAACGCTAGCCCCAGCGTGCCCGCCCTTACCGGCGGGATCGTGGACCCAGCGCAACGAGGACCCCAACCCGAGGGCACAACGGTCGAGCCGCCCGGGGCACCTGATCAGGCCAGATCGCCCGATCTAGGCACCTGGCAGTGTCCTGAGCGGGTTTAGTAGTGGTAGGTGGTCGGCGTCGTCGGCGGGCTCGTGGGCGTAGCGGTGATTCTCGTGGCGCCCGTGCTCGTCGCCGCCGCGCTGGCCAGGCCCCAGGTGCCACCGTCGGCGACAATGCCCTGGCCCGATGTCTGGTTGGGACCGGTGTCACCCGAGAATCGGTAGACGGGGAAGCCGTTATAGGTGACCTGCTTCATCGACCCCGATCGTGCGACGAATCCCACGGTCCCGTTGACGCCACTTCCCATCGTCACCGACGACGTGGACGACGCGACGAGGAACGGCGGCCAGAACGAGAGGCACGACCCGGTGCAGTGCAGCGAACCCGTCGACTCGGCGGAGAGGACGTAGAGCGAATATGCCTTCGAGTTCGCCAGCACGCTCGAGTACGGCGACGCGGCCGTCGACTGGAGCTGCTTCGTCTGCTGCGTCGGGGCGCTGGAGCTCGACGACGACATCGCGACGATCGTCGCGATGATGGCGAGGGCGACGACGACCGCGCCGCCGATGAGCCAGGCTCCCCGACTGCGTGGGCGACCCGATCGTTGCGGTTGTGTCTGAGCGGCGGTGTTCGGCATTGTGGCTCCTCACGAGGACACCCGCGGTGTCCTGACCATAGGACTACGGATCAGGCCGACGGGTGGATTGCCCCGGCGCGTGGCGAGCCGCCTGACGCGTCGCTCCACGCGCCGTTTGCGAGCCTCGCGACGACCGTGCCGTTGGCCGTCGCGAGCTCGATCGACCGCACGGACGTGAACGAGACGGGCAGCGGCGCACCCCAGACCCCCCGACCGGAGGCGAGCGCAAACGTCCCGACGACGTGGCGATGGCCCGAGGTCGTCACCACCGTGCAGCGCACGGCGCTCGGTGCTCCGGGGAGCGAGACCGTGATGAACATCCACGAGGGCGACCCGGTGTAGACGTACGCCGCGCCGACGGTGTGGCCGGATCCGGCGAGGTCGCGCTCTGCAACCTGGCCGGCCGCGACCCGTGTCGTTGGACGTGACGACGCCACGTGCGCGGTCCACCCGAGCCCGAAGGCGACAAGGACGCTCGCCGCGACGGCCGCGAGCAGCGGCGCACGGCGCCGAGCGTGCCCCGGCGAGGCAGCCCGCATCTGGTCGACCGCACGCGACTCGAAGCCGACGGGTGGCTCGTGCCCGGGCGCGAGGCGCACGAGCGCGTCGGCGGCCGCGGTCAGCGACTCGAGTTCGTCGGCGCACTCTGGGCACTGCTCGACGTGGGCCAGGAGCTCGGCTCGCCCGCGCCCGTCGAGGATCCCGAGCGCCTGGTCGGCAACTTGGGCTCGAAGGTGTGCGTGGGTCGTCTCGTCGTAGGTCATCGGAGCTCCTCGGCTCGGTCTTCTAGGGTGTCGCGCAGCTTGAGCAGGCCGGCTCGGATCCTCGTCTTGGCGGTGCCGAGCGGGATCCCCTCTGCATCGCTGATCTCCTGGGCCGTTCTCCCGTAGAGCGACGCCAGGAGGACCGCGCGCCGCTGCTCGGGCGGGATCGAGTCGAGCGCCTCGATCAGCGGTGCGCCGATCATGTGAGCGGCCGCGGCGTCCTCGGTGCTCGGCCCGACCGACGCCCTCGCGAGCGCGACGAGCTCGTCGGGATCCGTCGGCGTGGAACGCTGCTTGCGCAGGGCATCGATGGAGAGGTTCCTCGTGATCGTGAGGACCCAGTTCTCGACCGAGCCGCGGCGCGCGTCGAAGACCGGTGCGTGCTTCCACGCACGAAGGAGCGCCTCTTGGGCGACGTCCTCTGCGGCCGCGCGGTCCGCGAGGATCCCAGCGGCGAGCCCGAAGACCCGCCGCTGGTACCTGCGGACGAACGCCACCGCGGACTCCTCGTCGCTCGAGGCCATGCCGGCCACGAGCGCCTCGTCGGTGGGCGAGTCGGCGCCTCCGTCGACGACCCGGAGCGCTCGGCTCCCGACGTGGCCGCGAGGGCGGTTGGGTGTCAGTGCTTGACCGCCACGTCGAGCGCGTTCGTTGAGTCGTTCACGAACTGCAGCGCGGTCTTGCTCGGCGTCACCGCGAGGCCGAACAGCGCCCCAGCGCCGTTCTGGACGAGCTGCAACTTGGCGACCTGCTTGCCAGACGGCGAGATCTCGACGGCGAATCCGTCGCCGCCGTTCACCACGATGAGGTCGCCGTTGGGCGCCATGACCGCGCCGAGCGGACTGTTGAGCGCCCCACCTCGGGTCAGTGTCCTCGTGCCGTCGACCACTGCCGTAGTCCTAGTGGCCGCGTTGGGGATTGCGGTCACGTGGTTCCCGAGCGTCTGGACGACGTAGGCGGTGCCGTTCTTGCCGATCGCGATGCCGGTCGGGCCGATCACGAACGTCGAGAGGTTCGCACGCCAGGGGAACGCCTTGCCGATGACGGTCGTCGAGGTCAAGGTGGGGACCGCCGCGCCGTGGAGCGCGACGTCGAGCCGCACGACCTCGCAAGCGCCCTTGCTCACCGGCCCCGGCTTGGTGCCCGCTCGCGCGAGGACGTCTGAGACGTAGAGCTTGGCCGACGTCGCCGTCGAGGTGACGGCCATGTCCCACGGCCCGTTCAGCGTGCGTCCGGACCACACCGCGCCAACCCGGCCGTTGCGGTCGACGAGGATCAGGCAGCCCGCCGGGTTCGCCGCGGGCAGCTTGCCGCCGGGTCCCGAGCCGATGCTCCCGACGACCACCCATCCGCCCGGAAGGATGCCGAGGGCCGTGGAGAGCCCGACGCCGCCCGGGCAGCGGTGCGTCTTGGCGACGCCCGCGAGGTTTGCGAAGACCGTGACCTTCTTGGACGGAAGCACCTGGACGATCGTCGTCCCGGTCCCTTGGACGTTCGCCTTCGAGTTGAAGTTGCTGATGAGCGTCGCACCCCTCACGAGGTGCCCGCTCGACGCCGTAACGATCGCGATGCCGTAGGGGTTGACGTCCCCATTGGCCGGAACCGTCGACGCGACCTGCGCCGGCGCCCCCAGCGTGAGGAGGAACGGCGTTGCCCCGTGGGCGAGTGCCGCCCCAGCAATCGGGCCCGATGAGAGCACTAGGGCCCCCGCCATCGTGCCGACCCCGACGGCCGCGACAGCGGCCCTGAGCGTGAAACGTCCCATGTGTGATCTCCCTTTTGGTTGTCCGGACAGCGGCTCTACGCACGACGGCGCAAAATGGTTCATCGGGTCGGCGTCGAGTCGGCGTCCCCGCACGCCAGATCCGAGCCACCCGCCGTGGGTGTCCGCGCTCCGTGGATCGTCGTGAACTCTCGAGGCTCTGCGCCCGTAGTCCCAGCATGGAACAACGCCGCACCCGCACGCCCCCACTCCTCGCACTCCGGCTCCTCGGCGCAGCGCTGCTCGTCGCGGCGGGCGCGATCCACCTGGATCTGTATGTCACGGGCTACCGGTTCATCCCGACGATCGGCTGGATGTTCCTTGCCCAGGTGGTCACGGCATTCGTGCTCGCGGCGGCGCTGGCCGTCAGCGGCAGCTGGCTCATCGCGGCGATCGGTGCGGGGTTCGCCGCGTCCACGCTCGCCGGCTACCTGCTCTCGGTGTGGATCGGGCTCTTCGGCTTCAAGGAGGTTCGTACGACCGCAGGGCTCGTGGCCGGGGCGATCGAGGTCGCCGCCGTCGCGATCCTGGCGCTGTTCGCCGTGCTCGCTGCCGAGCGGTCGCTCTCACCGCTGGCGGTTCGCGCACGTCGCGCGGTCGGGCCGGTCCCTGCGCGCGTTCGAAGCGGCGCCTTGCTCGTCGCGGTGCTGTCCGTGTCGGCCGCCGGTGTGCTCGTCGCCTCTGCGGCGGTCGCCGCCGGATCCCCGCACGAGCGTCGCGGCGGGCACACCACCTTTGGTGCGACGACCGTCGGCGGCATCGCGACGCTGACGAGCGCGTCCGGCTACTCGCTGTACTGGTTCGCGCTCGACACCCCGACGTCGTCGCGCTGCGACGCATCCTGCACGCCGTACTGGCCGCCCGTCACCGGGACCCCGACCGCGGGTGCGGGCGTCACCGGGACGCTCGGGACGATCGGCCGGTCAGGCGGCATCACCCAGGCGACCTATGACGGGCACCCCGTCTACCTGTACATCGGCGACTCGGGACCCGGTCAGGCAAACGGCAACGGGCTCGTGCTCAACGGGGGAACCTGGCACCTCGTCCGCATCACAAGCTCGCACTGAAAAGGGCCCCGACCTGCGTCACCACGGGCCCCCACCTACGCTCGAGCCGTGCACAGGCTCCGTTCTCTCGGTGGCATCTGTGCGGCCCAACGCCGCGCGTGGCGGGTCTGGGCAGGTGCGTCGGTGGCCGCGATCATCGCGTCGAGCCTGCTCGCCGCGCCGTCGCTCGCGTCGACACGAGGGCCACTCGGGCAGTACGGACCGGGCGACCACACCGTCACGATGACCGTGGGCGGGGTCGTTCGAAGCCTGCTGCTGCACGTCCCGCCGAACCCCGCGGTGAACCAACGTCCGCTGCTGTTGATCTACCACGGCCACGGGGATACCGCCCAGAGCACCGCCGCGGGGACCGACTTCGAAGCGGTCTCGAACAGCACCGGCGAGGTCGTCGCGTTCCTGCAGGGCATCAACAAGCACTGGAACGACGAGGCGCACGGGACGTCGAGCACCGAGCCGAGCGACGTCGCATTCACGGCGGCGGCCATCACGACGCTCGAGCGCGTCGTCGCGTTCGATCACAAGCGGATCATCGCGGTCGGGTTCTCGAACGGGGCGCTCATGGTCGAGGACCTCGGGTGCCGACTCGCGGGCAAGCTCGAAATGGTGGTGCCCATCGAGGGCGAGCTCGCCGTCACGACCTCGGCGCACTGCGCACCGGCCAGACCGCTCTCGGTCTACGAGATCCACGGCACCGCCGACACCGCGATCCCCTACGGCGGTGGCCAGTTCGGCGGCTCGCACGGCCCCGTCGTGCTCTCGGCACCCAAGTCGGCCGCGCGGTGGGCACAGCTGGACCACTGCGCGAAGACCCCGAAGAGCACCTATCCCAGCAAGTCGGTGAAGCTGACCACGTACTCGCGGTGCCGCAACAGGGTGGCCGTCACGCTGCGGACGATCTTCGGCGGCGTGCACGAGTGGGGCAGTGGCGTCGGCCTCATCGTCTACGGCGCGCTCCCGCCCGCGTAGGGCGCCTCCGAGGGGGGTCGTCAGTCAGGCGGTCGCCGCGACGCGCCGGTCGTAGTCGTCGGCCAGGTCGAGCAGCGCCGCGCTGCAGTCGCCGGTGTAGGCGGGGCCGTGCATCAGGGCGAGCGTTGCGACGTCGAGCGCCGCGAGGCGCCGGACCGTTGCGCCGCTCGAGGGCGCAAGTGACGACGCGCCGAAGAGGTCCTCTCCTGCGATCGCCGGACCCATGAGGT
>DATBQT010000094.1:0-3301 GCA_036560685.1 Acidimicrobiales bacterium | reverse complement strand
ACGACCTTCGACTTCGTCGGGCGCAAGAAGACGTGGTTCGCGATCTCCGCAGCAATCATCGTGCTCGGCATGTCCGCCCTCGTGGTCAAGGGCCTCAACTACGGGATCGACTTCAAGGGCGGGTCGACCTGGCAGGTGATCGCGCCGAACGTCAGTCAGCAAGAGGCGGTCAACGCGGTGACGAAGGCGGGCCTCACGAACCCGATCGTCCAGATCCTTGGCGCAAGTACGAGCAAGCCGACGGTCGAGGTGCAGGCTGACACCAACGGGCTTACGCCAGCCGAGCTCAACAAGCTGAGCATCAAGGTCGTCGCCGCGCTGGCGGGACTCGGCAAGACCCTGCCGAAGAACGTCTCGTCCTCGTTCGTCGGGCCGACCTGGGGCGGTGAGGTGACCAAGAAGGCCCTCCAGGCGCTCATCGCGTTCTTCATCGCCGTCGTCGCCTACATCTCGGTGCGCTTCGAGCCGAAGATGGCGGCCGCGGCGTTCCTGGCCATGCTCCACGACCTCGCCATCACCGTCGGCATCTACGCGATCTTCGGGTTCGAGGTGACCCCGGACACCGTGATCGCGGTCCTGACCATCCTCGGGTACTCGCTCTACGACACGGTCGTGGTCTTCGACCGAGTCAGAGACAACACCAAGCCCTTCGCGGCGTCGGGGCGCATGACGTACTCGGCCATGGTCAACCTTTCGATGAACCAGACCCTGGCGCGGTCCATCAACACCTCGATGGTGGCGATCCTGCCGGTGCTCGCGGTCCTCCTCATCGGCGCCGAGCTCCTCGGGGCCAGCACGCTGCAGAACTACGGCGTGGCGCTCACCGTCGGGCTGCTGTCGGGCGCGTACTCCTCGATCTTCATCGCCGCGCCGCTGCTCGCGATCATGAAGGAGCGCGAGGACAAGTACAAGGTCATCCGCCAGCGCCTCACCACCAAGGGCCAGCGAGGCGGTCTCGAGCTCTCGCCGCAGACCGCCGCGCGCCTCTCGATGGCGGCGCCCGCCGCTCGGACCGGCAGCACCGGTCGCGTCCCGACGCCGTCGGCACCGAAGAGTGCGAGCTCGACGCCATCGTCGACGTCACCCGCACCGCCGTCGTCGACGACCGTGCCGCAGGTCGCGCCGGTCATCACGCCGAGGGCTCGCAAGCAGAAGAAGCGCTGAGCACCGTCAGTAGGCTGTCGTGATGGCGAGCCTCGCCACCACCCACGATCCCGCAGCGCAAGCCGACGGCGACGTCCGCGAGCTGCTCGCGCCCATCCTCGAGGCGTTCACGACGCTTCGCCCCGGCGAGGACACGACCTCGATCATGGAGGCCGCGCGCGCCGCCGAGCTCGCCCACCGCGGCCAGACGAGGCGATCTGGCGAGGACTACGTGACCCACCCCGTCGCGGTCGCCCTCACGGTCGCCGAGCTGGGCCTCGACGCCGCGACCGTCGTTGCGGCCCTGCTCCACGACGCCGTCGAGGACACGGGCATGAGCCTCGCCCACGTGAAGGCCGAGTTCGGCGAGGTCGTGGCCCGCGTCGTCGACGGCGTGACCAAGCTGGACCGCCTCGAGTTCGACTCAAAGGAGGCCCAGCAGGCAGCGACGATCCGCAAGATGTTCCTCGCCATGGCGACGGACTGGCGGGTGCTCTTGATCAAGCTCGCCGACCGGCTCCACAACATGCGCACGATCGCGGTCATGCCCGAGGTCGCGCAGCGCGCGACCGCCCAGGAGACCCTCGATGTCTACGCGCCCCTCGCGCACCGCCTCGGCGTCCAGCAGGTCAAGTGGCAGCTCGAGGACCTCGCCTTCGCGACGCTGCAGCCGAAGCGCTACGCCGAGATCGAGCAGATGGTGGCGTCACGGACGCCCGAGCGCGAGCGGTACCTCCGCGAGGTCACCGACCTGCTCCGCGAGCGACTCGCCGCGCTCGAGGTTCCCGTCGAGCTCACGGGGCGCCCGAAGCACCTCTGGAGCATCTACGAGAAGATGGTGGTCAACGGCAAGGAGTTCGACGACATCTTCGACCTCGTCGGGCTGCGCGCGATCGTCACTGCCGAGCACGACTGCTGGGCGGTCCTCGGCACGCTGCACGCGCTGTGGCACCCCGTCCAGGGGCGCTTCAAGGACTACATCAACTCGCCCAAGTTCAACCTGTACCAGTCGCTGCACACCACGGTCATCGGCCCGCACGGCAAGCCCATCGAGGTCCAGATCCGGACCCAAGAGATGCACCGCCGCGCCGAGTACGGCATCGCGGCGCACTGGGGCTACAAGGAGCACGCCACCGCCTCGGAGCTGGCCTGGATGCGCCGGCTCGCTGACGTCGAACAGGAGACCGCCGACCCCGTCGCGTTCCTTCAGGCGCTCAAGCTCGACTTGGAGCAGGACGAGGTCTACGTGTTCACGCCCAAGGGCCGCGTGATCGCCCTCGTGGCGAACAGCACGCCGGTGGACTTCGCCTACGCCGTGCACACCGAGGTCGGGCACCACTGCGTCGGCGCCAAGGTGAACGGCCGGCTCGTGCCGCTCGACACCCGGCTCACCTCCGCGGACGTCGTCGAGGTCCTGACCTCGAAGGCCGAGACCGCGGGGCCGTCGCGCGACTGGGTCAGCTTCGTGCAGTCGACCCGGGCGCGCGCGAAGATCCGGCAGTGGTTCTCGCGGGAGCGCCGCGAGGACTCGATCGAGACCGGCCGCGAGGAGCTCATCCGTGCGCTGCGGCGCGCGAGCCTGCCGATCCAGACCTCGATGACCTCGTCGGCGCTGCTCGAGGTCGCCTCGCAGCTCAACCTGGCGGATCTCGACGCGCTGCTCGCTGCAATCGGCGAGAGCCAGGTGTCCGCGCAGTCGGTCGTCCAGCGCCTCCAGCGCGAGCTGCGCGGCGGCGAGGAGGAGTCACTCCCGACCACGGTCGCACGTGGCCCGCGCGTCGGCACCGGTACCAAGCGGAGCGCCGGCGTCTACGTCGAGGGCCTCGACGACGTGATGGTCCACCTCGCGAGGTGCTGCTCGCCCGTGCCCGGCGACCAGATCATGGGGTTCGTGACCCAGGGGCGTGGCGTATCGGTGCACCGGACGGACTGCTCGAACGCGACGGCGCTCGCGACGGTGTCGCGGGACCGGCTCGTGGAGGTCGAGTGGGACGCGTCGAGCTCATCGTCGTTCCGCGTCGCCCTCGAGGTCCGCGCGTTCGATCGCACGCGGCTCCTGCTCGACGTGAGCGCGGCGATGGCCGAGAGCCACCTCAACATCATCTCGTCGCACTCAACGACCTCGCCCGACCGGGTGGTCAAGATGACCTTCGAGGTC
>DATBQT010000093.1:0-7538 GCA_036560685.1 Acidimicrobiales bacterium | reverse complement strand
ACCCTCGGCGGCGGCGTCGGCGTCTTCGCGCGGCGCTACGGCCTCGCTGCCGACAACGTCGCGGCGGTGACCGTGGTCACCGCCGACGGGGTGACGCGGCAGTGCACGCCCGGCTCGGAGGCGGACCTCTACTGGGCGTGCCGTGGCGGCGGCGGGGGCAACTTCGGCATCGCGACGGGGTTCGGGTTCACGACGCACCCGCTGCCGCAGGTCACCCTCTTCACCTACGACTTCGACTGGGCGGCTGCCGTCGAGGTCCTCGGCGCCTGGCAGCACTGGACGCGGAGCGTGAACCCCGCGGCGTGGTCGAACTGCCAGCTGCTGAGCGGCGGCGGCATGCAGCTGCGCGTCTCGGGCGTCTCGTGCGCGTCGGTGTCACAGACAGCGGCGTGGCTCGCACCACTGCTGGCGGCGGTGCACGCGACACCGACGTCGGCCTTCGTGGGCGGCGACCCGTACCTGCGCGCGATGATGGTCGAGGGTGGCTGCGCGTACCTCACGGTCGCCGCCTGCCACCTCGACACCCAGGTGCCCCCGGGCTCGCTGTCGCGCCAGGCGTTCACGGCGTCGTCGAGCTACGTGGCCGCCCCGATGGGCGACCACGGCCTGTTCGCCGCGGTCAACGCCGTCGACGCGCTCGCCGCCCAGCTGCCGACCCTCGGCGGCGGCCTCGTCTTCGACGCCCTGGGCGGGGCGGTCAACGCCGTCGCCGCGCCTGACACGGCGTTCGTGCACCGTCGCTTCCTCGCGAGCATCCAGTCGTCGTTCAACTGGACGGCCTCGACGTCGAGCGCGCAGATCGCAGCCGGCAATCGCTGGCTCGAGTCGGTCCGCCACTCGGTCTACGACCCGGCGAGCGGCGCCTACCAGAACTACATCGACCCGACCCTGCCCAACTGGCCCGCCGCGTACTACGGGTCCAACCTCGCGCGACTCGAGAAGATCAAGCAGCACGTCGACCCCGACGACGTCTTCCACTTCGCCCAGTCGATCCCCCGGGCCTAAGGCCTGCGGAACGCCGAGCCGAGGTCCGTGACCGACGAGACCCTTTGAATCGCGTGCTCGAGTGCTGCGGCGTCGCCGGGCGCCGAGCGCTCCGCGAGCCGATCGACGATCGCGCGGCGGTGCTCCTCGTCGACGTTGCCGCCGTACTTGAACTTCGACTCGACGTGCTCGACGCGAATCGTGATGGCCCGGATCGCCTGGAGCTTCTTTGGGTGCGCTTCCTCGGGGTCGGCGACGGCGACGTCCGGCTGGAGCGCGGCCAGCTGGCGGCGGAGCACCGCGGCGATCGCGTCCGGCTCGCTCGCGACCTCGACCGGCCCCGACAGCTGCACGGCGGCGTAGTAGGTGGTGGGGATCCCCCGCTCGGGGTCCTCCTCGCGGATCGCCTTCCAGCTCGACGGGATGAACGCCCAGTCGCCGGCGACGGACAAGAGGGCGCGCGGCCGCTCCGCCAGGGCGGCGAGGATTGGGTTCGCGGCGGCGACGTGCGCGAGCACCTCGTCGCCGTCCATCACGAACTGGGTGGGCGTGACGACCGGCACCTCGCGGTCGACACCGCCGGCGATCAGGTGTCCGAACCCCTGGGCCGCGACGAAGGCGCGCCACTCGGCGCCGCTGAGCGGACGGTCGACGGACGGCACGTACACCGCGACATCGTTGCATGCGGTCCGAACACTGCCGGCGGGGACGGGGTCAGGCGGCGATGGCGTCGGGACCGAGGAGGGTCCGCAGCACGCCGACGACCGCGCGCACGTCGACGGAGAACTCCTCGGGCAGCTGGATCGTGCGCTCCTCGGCGCCGACCAGCAAGAGCTGCACGGGCGAGGTCCCCGGGTGCTCGGCCAGGACGCCCTTCAGGCTGCCGACGAACGACTCGGTGACGACGCCGAGCGGCAGGCGGATCCGCAGCACGTCGTCGCTGGCCTCGAGCTTGGGCTGCGACACGGACATCACGACGAGCTTCGAGACCTCCTCGCGCGTGTCGAGCCGGCCGGTCACGACCACGACGGCATCGGACTCGAGCATCGACCCGAACTCCGCGAACGGCTTCGAGAAGCACATGACCTCGATCGCCCCGCCGAGGTCCTCGAGCATGAACCTGGCCCACTCCTCGCCGCGCTTGGAGAACCGCCGCTGGACCTCGGTGACCACGCCGCCCACCTTGACGACGCCGAAGTCGCTCGGCTGGGCCTCGGCCAGCTCCTTCGCCTCGGCGATCGTGTGGTCGGTGTGGCGGCGCAGCGAACCCGCCGCGCCCAAGAGGGGGTGGTCCGAGACGTACAGGCCGAGCATCTCCTTTTCGAAGCGGAGCCGCTCGTGCTTGGTGAACTCCTGGTCGGGGATCGCGATCTCGGTGCCCTCCCAGGTCGCCTGCCCGTTGCCCGCGGCCTCCGCGGCCGCGGCAAAGAGCGTCGCGATCCCCGCGTCGTTCTCTCGGCGCCGCTCGAGGGTCCGGGCGACCAGCTCCTCGACGATCAGGTAGAGCCCCTTGCGCGGGACCCCGAACGAGTCGAACGCGCCGCCCTTGATGAGCGACTCCATCGTGCGCTTGTTCAGCACGACGGGGTCCACGCGCCGCACGAAGTCGTAGACCGACTCGAACGGCCCGTTCGCGGTCCGCTCGGCCACGATGCGGTCCACGAGGCTCTCGCCGACGTTGCGCACCGCCGCGAGCCCGAACACGATGACGCGCTCCCCCGCCGTCGACGGCGTGAAGTCCGCGAGCGCGCGGTTGACGTCGGGGACGGTGACCTCGATGCCCAGCGTGCGGCACTCGGCGAGGTACACGGCGGTCTTGTCCTTGTCGTCGCGCACCGAGGTGAGCAGCGCCGCGAGGTACTCGACGGGGTGGTGCACCTTGCACCAGGCGGTCTGGTACGCGATGAGCCCGTAGCCGTAGGCGTGCGGCTTGGGGAACGCGTAGTCGGCGAACGGCTCGATGATGTCGAACAGCCGAGTGCCAAGGGGCGCGCCGTAGTCCGTGGCGACGCAGCCCGCGACGAACTTCTCACGCTCCTTCGCCATCAGCTCTCGGATCTTCTTGCCGCAGGCCTTCCGAAGGTTGTCGGCCTCCTCGAGCGAGTAGCCCGCCATCTTCTGGGCGACACGCATGACGGACTCCTGGTAGATCATCAGCCCGTAGGTGTCCTTCAAGATGGGCTCGAGGTCCTCGTGCTCGTAGAAGATCTCCTCGCGACCGTTCTTGCGGTCGGCGTAGTGGTTGTGCATGTTCGCCGCCATCGGGCCCGGCCGGTACAGCGCGACCAGCGCGGCCACGTCGTCGAACGACGACGGCGCGAGCCGGCGGATCAGTGCGCGCACCGGGCCGCCTTCGAGCTGGAACACCCCGATCGTGTCGCCCCTCGACAGCATTGCGAACACGGCCGGGTCGTCGAGCGGCAGCGAGTCGATGTCGGGGCGCTCGCCGGTCCGCAGCTCGACGAGGTCGCAGGTGCGCTCGAGCACCGACAGGTTGCGCAGGCCGAGGAAGTCCATCTTCAAGAGGCCCAGCGCGGTCACGCCGTGCATCTCGTACTGCGTCACGATCGGCGCCTCTTCGATGCGACCCTGGCCCACGGGCTTGCGCTGGATCGGCAGGTACTCGACGAGGGGGTCCTTCGTGATCACGACGGCGGCGGCGTGGATCCCGTCCTGGCGTCGCAACCCCTCGAGGCCCCGGGCGACCTCGACGGTGCGCCGGACCGCGTCTTCCTCCTCGCACATTCGTCGCAGCTCGCCGGACGCGGCGTAGCCGTCCTCGTGCTCGGGGAGCCGCTCGAAGCACGCGGCGAGCGGGGTGTCGCGCCCCATCACGAGCGGGGGCATCGCCTTGGCGATGCGGTCGCCGAGCGAGTAGTCGTAGCCGAGGACCCTGGCCGCGTCGCGCACCGCGGCGCGCGCCTTGATCGTGGAGAACGTCACGATCTGGGCGACGTGGTCGGACCCGTAGCGCTCGGCCGCGTACTGGATCATCCGGCCGCGGTAGCGCTCGTCGAAGTCCATGTCGATGTCGGGCATCTCGCGGCGGCCCGGATTCAAGAACCGCTCGAAGAGCAGGTCGTAGCGGATGGGGTCGATGTCCACGATGTTCAGGCAGTACGCGACGCAGCTGCCCGCGGACGACCCGCGGCCGGGTCCGACGCGGATCTTCGACTCGCGCGCGTAGCGGATGAGGTCCCACACGACCAAGAAGTAGGCGGGGAACCCCATCGACGAGATCACGCCGAGCTCGTAGTCCAGGCGCTCTCGCACGACGTCGGGGAGCGAGTCGCCGTAGCGCCGCTTCGCGCCGTCGAAGGTGAGCTCTCGCAGGTAGATGGCGGCGCGCTCCTCGTAGGTCGCGCCCGTGATCCGCTCGGGGACCTCGAACTCCGGCAGCGCCGGGCGCCCGAACTCGATCTCGACACGTGCTCGCTCGGCGATCAGCAGCGTGTTGTCGCACGCGCCGTCGACGTCGCGGAACAGGTGGCGCATCTCGGCCGCGCTCTTCAGGTAGTGCTCGGTGCCCTCGATGCGGAACCGCTTCTCGTCGGCGAGCAGGGCGCCCGTCTGCACGCACAGCAGCGCGTCGTGCGCGGTCGCGTCCTCGCGGTGGGTGTAGTGGCTGTCGTTCGTCGCGAGCACTGGCGCGCCGATCTCGCGCGCGATCTCGATGAGCTTGGGGTTCGTGATCCGCTGGTTCTCGAGCCCGTGGTCCTGCAGCTCGATGAAGAAGCCCTCGCGCCCGAAGATGTCCTGGAGTCGTGCGGCCTTGGTGAGCGCGCCCTTGTCGTCGCCGGCCAGCAGCGCCTGCAGCACGACGCCGCCGAGGCATCCGCTCGTCGCGATGAGCCCCTCGTGGTGGCGCTCGAGCAGCTCCCAGTCGACGCGCGGCTTGTAGTAGTAGCCCTCCAAGAACGCGGACGACGACAGCTTGAGCAGGTTCGCGTAGCCGGCGTTGGACTCGGCGAGGAGCGTCAAGTGGTAGTAGAGCTTCCCGCCCTCCGCGTCGCCGCCGGTGTCGTCGACGCGACCGCGTCGCACGGGGCGCTCGGCGCGCGACTCGCCAGCCATGTACGCCTCGGTCCCGATGATCGGCACGATGCCCTGCGCGCGACACGCCTCGTAGAAGTCCAAGACGCCGTAGAGGTTGCCGTGGTCGGTTATGCCGAGCGCCGGCTGGCCGTCGGAACGCGCCGCGGTGACGAGGCTGTTGATCCTCGATGCCCCGTCGAGCATCGAGAACTCGGTGTGGGTGTGCAGGTGGACGAAGCTCCCGGACACCTCTCGTTGGCCTCCCCCGCGTCGCGGACTACATCGATGTGACTCTGTGAACTTAGTGTCCCCGACGAGATCGGGCCGGCGAGCCGAGCGGTCGCGACGCCGGTCGCCACTGCCCTACAGGTAGGTGCCAGACCGAGGGGGCTGCTGGCCGTCCGGACCGGGGAGCTGGCGCTGGCGAAGCTCTTCGAGCTGGGCGCGCGCGGCCATCTGCTGGGCCATGAGCGTCGCTTGGATCCCGTGGAACAGCCCCTCCAGCCAGCCGACGAGCTGGGCCTGGGCGATGCGGAGCTCCGACTCGCTCGGCACGCCCTCGCCGAAGGGGATCGCCATGCGGTCGAGCTCGGCTGCGAGGTCGTCGGAGAGCGCCGAGGCGAGCTCGCGCACGGAGATCTCGTAGATCTCGCGGAGCCGGGTGCGGCCCGCCTCGTCGAGCGACGCGGCGCGGACCTCGTCGAGGAGCTGCTTGACCATCGAGCCGATCCGCATCACCTTGGCCGGCGACTCGATCATGCCCTCGGTCGACGCCTCGCTGTCGGCTTGGGCCGTCGCAGGGTCGAGGACCTCGTCGGGGCCGACAGTGACTTGGGGCGCCCCCAGGGGCGCAACGGGGTCAGACATCGCCCCAGCATGCCAGCCGGTCGCGCCGGCGGAGCCACCGTGCGGGATGGGTCGTCGGTAGTCTCCACCTGTGAGGGTCTCTACGAGGGGTGACTACGCGAGCAGGGCCTTGCTGTCGCTCGCCCTGCACGACGACGGCGACCCCACGTCGGTGCGGGACATCGCCGAGCGGACGGGGCTGCCGCAGCCCTACCTGGAGCAGATCCTCCTGACCCTGAAGGGCGCGGGGCTCGTCCGATCCAAGCGGGGTGTGGGCGGCGGGTACGTCCTCGCGCGGGACCCGGCCAAGATCTCGCTCGCGGAGATCGTCTCGGCGGTCGACGGGCCGATCCAGGCCGGGGACTTCGGCGAGCCCCACCAAGACGGGGCCTGCGACCACGAGGGCCAGTGCGTGCTCCTGGCCGTCTGGGCCGAGGTCTCGACCCAGCTGCAGTGCCAGCTGCGCGGTGTGAGCCTTGCGGACATGGTTCGCCAGGCACGGGGTAAAGCCCGGGTATGACCCGGGAATCATTTGTCACACCGTTGCGTTAAGACGGCTGGTGCGAGGACTCCGTTGGGGGCGGGACCTTGTAACCGACGTCCGTCTAGAGGAGGATGGTTGTAATGCAGACCTCGCGACGCGGGATCACCAATACTGCCGACACCCTGGGCCTGCTGCTGCGGGACCTGGATCGGTACCCCATGCCCAATTACGACGAGCAGGTGGAGCTGGCCAAGCGCGTCGCGGCGGGTGACGAAGAGGCCAAGAAGCAGATGGTCGCGGCGAACCTGCGCCTGGTGCTCCACTGGGCCCGCCGTTACCAGGACCGCGGCGTCGAGATGGTCGACCTGGTCCAGGAGGGCACCTTCGGGCTCCTCCGCGCGGTCGAGAAGTTCGACTGGGAGCGCGGCTTCAAGTTCTCGACCTACGCGACTTGGTGGATCCGCCAGGCGCTCCAGCGTGCCGTCCAGCAGCACGGCCGCACGATCCGCATCCCGCTCGAGGTGGGCGAGCTGCTCCAGCGCCTCGAGGCGACGACCGCCGAGCTGACGAGTCAGCTCGGCCGGCGCCCGACGGACGAGGAGATCGAAGCGGCGACGGGCATGACCCGCGCCGAGCGCGCGAACCTGACCGGGCTCGCAGGCGTGACCGCGAGCCTCGACCAGCCCGCGTCCGCGGACTCCTCCACCGTGCTCGGCGAGCTCGTCGCCCCCGAGGACGACGACTGGGTCAACGACGTCGAGAACGAGATGCTGGCCGACCAGCTCCACGGGGCGATCGACAAGCTCGACGACCTGCCGCGCCGCGTGCTCACCATGCGCTTCGGGCTCGACGGCTCGACGCCGCTCAGCCTGCAGGCGACGGCCGACCGCCTCGGCATCGGCGTGCGGCGAGTGCGCCGTGCGGAGGAAGAGGCGCTCTTGGAGCTGCGCGAAGACGGCGACGTCATCTCGGTGCACGAGCCGGCCTGACCAGCTCGCACCTCGGTCGCACGGCTGCGTGCGTCGTAGGGTGCTGCGATGGAGCTCCGGGACGCGCTTCGCACGACGGGTGCTGCCCGTGCATTCGAGGACGCCCCGGTCGACCGCGCCACGCTCTACGCCCTGCTCGACACGGCACGGTTCGCGCCCAACGGCGGGAACCGCCAGGCGTGGCGGGTCGTGGTCGTGGA
>DATBQT010000092.1:0-4855 GCA_036560685.1 Acidimicrobiales bacterium | reverse complement strand
AGTCGCCTGATCGCGGCGGTGACCACCGAGATCGTGGCGGCCGTCGCGTCCGCGGGATCCGGATCGAGCTCGATCGGCCTCGCGAGGAGCACTGCTGGGACGTGGAGAATCGCCGAGGAACGCTCCGCGAGGCGAAGCGCGAAGTCATGGGCCGCGACGGGCGCAGCGCCAGCGGCGAACCCTCCGAGCTCTGCGAAGAGCGTCGACCGGACCAGCAGCGGTGCGCCCACGACGTCGTAGGACAGAAGCGTCTCGCGCCCGAGCGTCGCCGGCTTGCGGTGCCGTGCGACTGTCTCGCCTCTCGGTCCCAGCCGTTCCTCGTCGCCATACACCGCGTCGGCGCCCTGCTGCAGCGCGCCGACGAGCTCGGACACACAGGCCGGGTCGAGGAGGTCGCCTGCCTGCAGGATCACGAGGAACTCGCCAGATGCCTCGGCTCCAGCCGCGTTGATCCGGTCCTCCGCGTTCCCGTCGAAGATCACAACGGTGACGCCGGGGAGGTCGAGGGCGTGGTCGCACGCCACCACGACCTCGAGTTGTTCGTAGCTCTGGGTGTCCAGCGTCGAGAGCGTGGCCGCGAGCTCGCCGGCTCCGGTCGCGACGATCGCCGAGACCAGGGGTCGCACCTTGAAGGAGCCGGGATCGCTCTGGGGTCTCACCGGCACCGACGCGGGCAATGCCACCCGTCGCGGCGGCGCTGTGGCGCTCGCGTGTGAGGCACCTGCGGGACCGCCGTCACGACGCACGCGCAGCACTGCGGTGCGCAGCGCCTCTCGACGAGCGGTCCCCGCTGGGGCGGCACGATCCGCCCAGCGCCTCAAGGTGCGTAGCAGGGCGCGCCGAGCGCGCAGGCGCAGGGCGCCGGTCGCCGACGCGAGCCATGCCCGTGCTGTGCCCGCGAGCACCGCCGCGGAATGCGCGTCGTACCGGCGCGCGGCGAGCGCCAATCGAAGTCGGTCGATCTCGCGGCCCAGCTGTGCTGCTGCGGCGTCTTGCGCCGCGCCGGAATCAGCCACGGCTGATCAGCGTAGCGACGTCCCCGCGGGCACCTCGCCACGCGTGACGCACGAGACGATGGTTGCTGACGTCCGGTGCGGAAGACTGCGTGCATGGCGTGCGACGAAGAGCTGCCCGTCATCCGACCGCGGCGCGAGGGTGACATGGCGGCGTGCGCGTCCATCGCACGCGAGCTCAGGGACGTGGACGGCTACCCGGCGTTCCTCCCCGATGACGACTTCGGGGCGTTTCTCGCGCCCGAAAATGCCCTCGGAGCGTGGGTCGCACTGCTTGCAGGCGACGTCGTCGGACACGTTGCCATACGGTCGAGCTCTGCCCCATCGGCGACCGAGCTCATCACGGACAAGCTCGGACTCGATGCGTCGCGTGTCGCATTTGTGTCGCGGCTCATGGTCGTCCCGAGGGCCCGGCGCCAGGGCATCGCGCGCAGCCTGCTCGAGACGGCCGCGCAGGACATCCGCGGCCGGGGCCTCGTCGCGGTGCTCGACGTGCTGGTGCGCGACGCGGCGGCCATCGCGCTGTACGAAGCGGCAGGGTGGACCCGGCTCGGCGAGACCAGGTTCACGTCACGGCGGACCGGCCAGGTCTTCGACGAGGTGGTCTTCCTCGCTCCTGGCGGGTAGTGCCCGTTATCGGCCCGGGGCGGGGATGTCGAGCTCGATGCGCGTCGTGTACTGGCGCATGGACGCGGGCAGCGATGGGTCGACGTAGTCGCCGAGCAGGTCCCATCGCGAGATGAGCAGCGCCTCGTCGGCTGGTGGGTGCAGGTCGCCGCGCGACGCGCTCTCTCGGTGGCCGAGCACGACCTCGGGGGTGTAGACGACGTCCCAGCCGGCAGCGACGAGGCGCATCCCGAAGTCGACGTCGTTGAACGCCACGGCGAGCCGCTCGTCGAGCCCCCCGAGCTCGCGCCACGCCTCTGCGCGGACGATCTGGCACGCGCCGGTCACGGCCGCCGCGTTGCGCGTCGAGGTCAGCCACCTGTCGACCTCGGCGTAGTTCGCGTCTCGGCTGATGTGCACCGGGAGGGGGATGATGCCGACCCCCTCATGCTGGAGCGTGCCGTCGGGGTACTCGAGCTTGACGCCCACGGTCCCGACCTTGGGCAGCGAGCACAGCCCGACCAGCCGCTCGAGCCACTGCGGGGTCTTGATCGTCGTGTCGTTGTTGAGCGTGACGATGAAGGCCGAGTCGGTGTGCGCCACTCCCCTGTTGACGATCTTCGCGTAGTTGAACGGCCCGGGGCACGCGACGACGGTGTGCGTGCTCTTCTTGAACCACTCGAGCGTCTCGGGCTCCTTGGAGTCGTTGTCGCAGATGAGGATCGAGTAGTTGGCGTAGGTCGACAGCTTCTCGACCGACTCGATGCAGGCGCGAAGCAGGTCCAGGCGATCCCTCGTCGGGACCACGATCGTGACCGAGGGCTGCGGCGACGGCGGGTCGACGACGTAGCGCACGCTCGGGAGGACCTCTCCGGGGGTCACCGTGGCCGACGCTCCCCGACGCTTGAGCGCGGCGGTCACGACCGGGACCATCGCTGCGGTCTCCTCCTCGGGGCCGACGGCCAGCGCGGCAGGCTTGGAGACGAGGACCTCGCCCACGTGGTGGATGCGGTCGGTCGCCTCGACGAGTCGCAGCGCGAAGTCGTACGCGGCGGCCGGTGCGGTGGACGCGTCGAGGCCGCCGACCTCCCCGAACAGCGACGTCCGCACGAGGAGCGGCGAGCCGATCACGTCATAGGAGAGGTGCGTCTCGTGGCCGAACCGGGCGGGCTTGAGGTGCCAGTCGACGTGCTCGCTCTCCTCGTCAACGCGGTCCTCATCCCCGTAGGCGGCATCCGAGCCGTCCTGGACGGCCGCGACCAGGTCGACGATGGCGTGTGGCGAGAGAATGTCCCCGGCGTCGAGCACGACCACGAACTCGCCGGTCGCCTCTTTGACCGCGGCGTTCACGCGGTCCTCGGCCGGCCCCTTGTGCGAGACGGTGATAACACCCGACACACCGGCGCGCCGGCCGCCGCCGGCGACCAGCACCTCGCAGCGGTCGTAGACCTGGGCGCGGATCGACTCGATGGTTCGCTCGACGTCCCCGGCACCCGTCGCCACGACGACGCTGACGACCGGGTGCAGCTCGAGATAGGTGAGCGACGCGGTCCGCGACCGAAGCGCCGACGTCGACGGCACCGTGTGCGCGTAGTACTGCCGGTAGCGCCGGACCGAGTACGGGGGCACGGGCTCGCCACGCCGTCGCAGCCACAGCAGCCCCTCGGTGAGCTTGCCGCTCCAGCGCCTGCGAAGCGACCCGGGAGGAGCGAGCTTGAGGAACGATCGCGACATCATCCGCGCGACGATGACCGCCCGGCTCTCCGCGATCGCCTGAACGTTCGCGCGCCAGACGTGGGTCTCGCGGCGGGCCTCTGCGAGCTGGAGGCGCAGCCGCTGGTTCTCCGCGATGAGCTCGTCTCGCGACCGCTCGGGTGGCGACGTCGTCTCGTCGCCGTCCACGACGGATGAGCGTAGCGAGGACGGTGACCCGCCAGGGTCCTCAGATCGGCGGGGCGTCGATCCAGCCCATCTCCGCCGCGGCAATGCGTACCCGCTGCCACTGGCGCGGCCACTCGGCTCGGGCCTCCACCATGCGCTCGATCTCCTGGGCGCGAACGAGGGCCACGGCGAACTCCATCGACGGGTCCTCACCCGCACCGTCCAGCCACTCGTTCGCCCGGGCGCCGTCGTTGAGCGAGCCGAGGTCGTCGCTCAGGTCCGCGAGGCGCTTCGCCAGGCGGCGACAGGCCTGGCCCAGCACGGGTGCACCGATCTCCGCGGCGTACCTCGCAGGCTTGGCGATGATCCGGACCTCGTGGAGCAGCACGTCCGGCGGCGTCGCGGGAAGCGCCTCGATCGCAGCGTCGAGCGTGTCGTAGCGCCGGTGGATGACCTCGAGGAGGGCGTCCTCTGGCGGGGCCCCGGCGCGGCCGCGAAGCGGTGGGTCCGCCACGAACGCCCCGAGGCGGCCCAGCAGCTCGCGGTGCTTCTTGGACGACAGGAACCGTCGCAGCGCGTCGTGCGCCGCAGCCCGCTCACTTGCGAGCAGCCCAAGGAGGGCCACGCCGTCATCGCGGTACATCGGCTCGAACTCCGCGACCTCGAGCTCGAACCGGCCGCTCATCACGTCGAGGTCGCGAGCGGTCCCGAGGATCCGCCCCAGGTCCCGCAACTGCCTCGAGAGCCGCTTGGAGGGCTTGGCTCGGAGCACCGCCGCGAACGTGCCAAGGTGCGAGCGCAGCCGTCTCGTGGCGACACGCGCCTGATGGACGCCCTCAGGATCGGCGCCGAGCCGAGCGATCGGATCGTGGGCGATGAGTCGCGCAGCGTCCGTGCCGAGCGCGAGGCGAACCACGTCGGCCGTCGTGCGCGCGAGGTGCCAAGGCTCCTCGTCGGTCACCTCGTCGTCGGCATCGGCACCCTGTGGCGCCTCGCTCACGGCGTTCCCGACCCCACCGTCGCTGGCGAGGGGGCTCCCTGCGAGTGCATCGCCCGGCGGCGCACGGCCGACGACGACCTGGTTGTCCAAGGCGCTGCGACCTGCACGTCGTCCTCCCGTGATTCGACCGCAGCGTACCCGTGGCCCCAACGTCGGGCCGACGACGTGCTTGACTCGACGCGTGCCTGACACGAGTCGCCGGTGGTTGACGATGCTCGCAGCCGGCCTGCTCGCCGTCGTCGCGCTCGCGCCATCGTCGGGCGCGTCAAGTCAGCGCCGCGCGGCGGCGGGTCCGCTGCACGGCGTCACGATCGGCATCGATCCGGGGCACAACGGCGACAACTGGAGCCACCCC
>DATBQT010000091.1:0-7987 GCA_036560685.1 Acidimicrobiales bacterium | reverse complement strand
ACGCGGACCCGCTCGACGCGCAGCCCGTTGGGGCGCACCGAGCCGTCCACCACCTCGCCGACGGGGTCCGCGAGGAGCGCCACGGTCTCGAGGCCGGCGGCCATCGACTCGAGGCGCGCCTCGTCGAGGGCCAGCCGGTCGATCGCCGAGGGCGTCATGCCAGCGGCGCCCGCGGCTGCGACGTCGACCCGGTTGGCGGCGAGGATCGCGGCCCGACGGTCACGCAGCGCCTGGGCGCCCGCGCGCAGGGCAGCGTCTTTGGTCGCGCCCGACGCGGTGCGCATCGAGCGGGCCGCCGCGGTGACCGCGGCGCCCTGCGCCTCCAAGACCGGGTCGCTCATCTGTGAATCGTACCGTCGGGCGCGGACGGCTCAGTCGAGGACCACGAGGTCGTCGCGGTGCACGACGACGACGTCGCGCGGCGCGCTCGGGCCCGCGCCGAGTCCGCCGAGCTCGCCCGAGCCGAGCCGCACGAGCCCCTTCGCGACGAGCGCGTCACCGACGGCGACCTCGACGGCGTCGCCCGCGAGGAAGTCGCCACCGTGCCCGGCAACGCCTGCCAACAGCAGGCTCGCCCCGCCCCGCAGCGCTCGATGCGCGCCCTCGTCGATGGCGACGCGTCCTCGCGGCACCGTGGCGAACGCGAGCCACGCCTTGCGCGCGGCGAGCGGCTTTGACTTGGCATGAAAGACCGTCGACCCCGCGGTCGCACCGTCCTCGAGGCGCACGAGGATCGCCTCTGTGCGTGCGTCGGCGATCACCGTCTCGATCCCCGACCACGTCGCGAGCCGCGCCGCGGCCAGCTTGGACGCCATGCCGCCGGTGCCCATCGAGCTCGACGCGCTACCCGCCGCGGCCTCCAGTGCGAGGTCGATCTCTGCCACCTCGTCGATGAGCGTGGCGTCGGCGACGACCGCGGGGTCCGCCGTGAAGAGGCCCGGTGTGTCGGTCAGCATCACGAGGCGCTGGGCGCCGACGAGGACCGCGACGAGCGCGGCGAGCCGGTCGTTGTCGCCGAATCGGAGCTCTTGGTCTGCCACGGCGTCGTTCTCGTTCACGACGGGCACCGCACCGAGCTCCATGAGCGCCGCGAAGGTCCGCCCTGCCAACAGGTACGAGCGTCGAGAGAAGAAGTCCGCCGGATCGAGCAGGACCTGGCCCGCGAGCAGCCCGTGGGGCGCGAGCCCGTCCTGCCAGCTGCGCACCACCCTCGACTGGCCGACCGCCGACGCCGCCTGGAGGACCGGCACCTCGCTCGGACGCCGCGAGATGCCCAGCGCGGCGAGGCCGGCCGCGACCGCGCCCGAGGTCACGACCACGACGCGGGTCCCCTGCTCGCGCAGCGTCGCGACCTGCCCGCAGAGCGAGGCGATGAGCTCGACGTCGGTCTCGCCGGACGCCGTCGTGACCGACGTCGAGCCGACCTTGGCGACGACGAGGCGCTCAGCCAACGGGGCCGTCGTCCTCGCGCGGCGTGCGGCGGGCAACCCGCGCGGCCCGCGTCGAGCGCCGCGACAGCGGCTCGACGCCCGACGAGCCCTCCGTGCGCCACCACTCGAAGGTGATGCCGGCGATCGTGACCACGTCGCCGTCCCGTGCGCCCGCACGCGAGAGCGCGCGGTCGACGCCGAGGCGCGTGAGGCGCCGGCGCAGCTCGTCGACCGCCTCGTCGTTCGTGAGGTCGCTGAGACCCACCGCGCGCGCGGCGGCGCGGCCCGCGACCTCGAACGAGCCGTCCACCTGGCGCAGGACGACGACCTCGTCGGAGGTCGGGCGGTGGACCCGGGGCTCGGCGGTCACTGCCTCCGCCTCGAGTGCACGCGCCTCGGAGACCAGCGTGACGAGGCGGCCGAGCAGCGCAGGAAGGTTGTCGCCGCGAACTGCGGACACGACGAGGTCGAGGTCGACGCCCTCGGTCGGCTGTGCCGCGACGTCGAGCTTCGAGCCGACGACGATCCTCGGGCGCGTCGCGAGCTCGGGGAGGTAGGCCGCGAGCTCGCCGATGAGCACCTCGAGCTGGCGAGCCGGCGGCTCGGGTGCGGACTCGGACAGGTCGATGAGCACGCACAGCACACGGGCTCGCTCCACGTGGCGGAGGAACTCGTGGCCGAGGCCGCGACCGTGCGCAGCGCCCTCGATGAGCCCGGGCACGTCGGCCATCACGAACTCGGCGGCGTCCTCGGGACGAGCGGCGCGGTCGCCGATGCGAACGACGCCCAGGTGCGGCACGAGCGTCGTGAAGGGGTAGTCCGCGATCTTCGGGCGCGCAGCGGAGACCCGCGAGATCAGCGTCGACTTGCCGACGTTGGGGAAGCCGATGAGCGCGACGTCCGCGGCGAGCTTGAGCTCGAGATCGCACCAGCGCTCCTCGCCGCGCTCCCCCTGCTCGGCGAAGGCGGGCGCACGGCGCCGGTTGGACAGGAACTTCGCGTTGCCGTGGCCGCCGACGCCCCCCGCCGCGGCCAAGAACCGGTCCCCCGGGGTCGACAGGTCGAAGAGCAGCTCGCCCTCGAGCGAGGTCACGGTCGTGCCCACGGGCACGGGCACCGTGAGGTCCTCGCCGCGGGCGCCGTGCTTGCGCTTGCCCTGGCCGTGCCCGCCGCTCGTGCCGCGCCGGAAGGGGTGGTCTCGGAACCCGAGCAGGCTCGCCTGGTTCGTGTCGGCGACGAGCCAGACGTCCCCGCCGCGGCCCCCGTCCCCGCCGTCGGGACCGCCCTTGTCGACGTGCGCCTCGCGCCGGAACGAGACCGCGCCCGCGCCCCCGTCGCCACCCTTGGCGTGCAGTTGGGCCCTGTCTACGAAGCCCGACACCTCGCCGATCCTACGAGTGGGTGGCCGGGGCTCCGAGCCCCAGGGAGGCGCCGAGGGGCACCCTCGAGCGCGGGATCACCATGCCCTGCTTGATTTGCAGGCATGATGGGACCTCGATGGCCCGGAGATTTCCGGGATTCCAACCAAAAAGGAGATCCACCCGGTGAACAAGACCGAGTTGGTAGAGACAGTCGCGACCCACACCGGCATCGCGAAGAGCACAGTCGGTGAAGTGCTCAACGGCTTCGAAGAGGTCGTGCTGGCCTCCGTGGCCGCAGGCGAGAAGGTGACCGTCACGGGCTTCGTGTCCTTTGACCAGGTGCAGCGCAAGGCTCGCACGGCACGCAACCCCCAGACCGGAGAGCCGATCCAGGTCAAGGCCTCCAAGGCGCCGAAGGTGTCGATTGGCGCGACGTTCAAGAAGACCGTGAAGGGCGAGGAAAAGGCACCGCGCATCCGCAGGTAGCGCGACCCGAGTCCGCAGTCTGAGAAACCCCCGGGGCACCGCCCCGGGGGTTTCTTCATCCGTTCGCGCAGAGGAGCCCCTTCGTCAGCCGGTACCTGCAGCCGTTTGAGCCGCGTCGCGCACGCCATGCGTGCGTCCACGAAGCGACACCTGCCCGATCCTGCTGGGTCTGCCGCGACGAGCTGCGGCGTCACGACACGGCACTTCCCTTTGCCGTCTACGCGGCGGGCCAAGCCCACCCAGGTCAGGCGAGTCGCCGCGTTTGGTGCTGCACCGAGGCGCCGCACCCACGCGACCACAAGTCGGCATGCCGACGCGCGGACGCGAGGTCCTCACGCGCTCAGACCTGGAGCTGCAATCAGCGAGGGTGGGTCAGCCGTCGAGGATGTCGACGAGCTTGCGGCCCTTGCGCTGGCCGAACTTGACGAAGCCGTCACGGGTTGCGAACAGCGAGTCGTCGCCGCCGCGCGAGACGTTGAGGCCGGGGTGGATCCTCGTGCCGCGCTGGCGGACGATGATCGAGCCCGCAGTGACCTGCGTGCCGTCGAAGACCTTCACACCGAGGCGCTGGGCGTTGGAGTCGCGGCCGTTTCGGGTGGACCCGCCGCCCTTGGTCTTTGACATCGGTGCTCCTTAGCCCTTTGCCGAGATGCCGGTGATCTCGACGGTGGTGTAGTGCTGGCGGTGGCCCCAGCGGCGACGCTGGCGCGTCTTCGGCTTGTAGGTGAGCCCACGGATCTTGGGGCCGTCGGCGGTGCCCACCACGGTGCCCGAGACGGTCGCGCCCTTGAGGGTCGACCCCGCGAGCACCCGGTCGCCGTCGACGACGAGGACCGGGGTGAACGAGACTGCCGTGCCCACGGGCTCGGGCCGCTTGTCGACGCGGACCACCTGGCCCTCCTCGACGCGCTCCTGGGAGCCACCTGTCCTGATCACTGCGTACATGGCCTTGGGACTCTAGCCGACGGCCCTGTGCGCCCCGGCTCAGGGGGTACTTGCGACACGGGCCCATGGGAGGCGTACGCTCCTGCTTGTGGCCACTCGGGTCCTCGGTGCGGCGGTGCTGACGGGTGTCCTCCTGTCGGGCTGCGGGGCGGTGGCGCAGGTGGCCGCGCCGACCCAGCGCCAGTGGCATCCCTCGTTCCACAGCCAGGTGCTCGCGGGGTCGGTCACCTCGTCGATCCCCTCGCACCTCTACGTCGGCTACGCCGTGTCGAACGTCGGGCGCGCCCGCGGGGCGGCGACTTGCGCGGTCGTCGTCGCGGGCTCGGTGCGCGGCCGCTTCCGCACCCGCGAGCTCAACGCCGGCTCAACGTGGTACCAAGTCAAGCTCGTGACCATCCCCGCGGAGCTCGGCGAGCAGGTGCTGCACTCGCGAACGGTGAGCTGGGGGATGCCGCCTGGCCCCTCGATCGCCGTCCAGTGCGACTGAGCCTGGATCCCGTTCGTCAGCGAGAGCGCGGGTCGTAGCGGCCGACGCCGTCGGTCGGGTCGGACCTCGACAGCTCTCGACGACGAAGCCCGCGCAGGAACGCGAGCCACCCGAGCAGCGCCAGGCCGCTGACGGCCGCGACCACGATCGCCGTGCGGTGGCCAGAAACTCGATGGGTGGCCACAACGACCGCCGCGACCAGGGCGACCCAGACGAGCACGCTCACCCACATCACGAACGCGTACGACCGCTTCGTCGCGGCGACGTCGTCGGCGCCGGGCGACTCGCGGGGCACGAGGACCTCAGTCGAGCGCGAGATCGGGGTCGAGGATGATGCCGCGCCCCTCGCACACCGCACAGACCGTGGACACCGACTCGAGCAACCCCTCCGAGACGCGCTTGCGCGTCATCTCGACCAGGCCGAGCTCTGAGATGTCGAAGACCTGCGAGCGCGTCTTGTCCCGCGACAGCCCGTCGCGGAGCGCCCCGGCCACGGCGTCGCGGTTCTTCTTGGACTCCATGTCGATGAAGTCGATCACGATGATGCCCCCGATGTCGCGGAGTCGCAGCTGGCGCGCGACCTCGTCGGCGGCCTCCAGGTTGTTGCGGAAGACCGTCTCTTCGAGGTTCGACTTGCCGACGTTCTTGCCCGTGTTCACGTCGATCACGGTCAGCGCCTCGGTCCGCTCGATGATGAGCGAGCCGCCCGACGGCAGCCAGACCTTGCGATCGAGCGCCTTGTGGAGCTGCTCGTGGATGAAGTACCGCTCGAAGAGCGGCAGCTCTTCGGCGTCGGGGTCGTAGTACTCGATGCGGTCGGCCAGCTCGGGGTTGACCGCAAGCACGTAGTCGCGCACCTTCTCGTAGAGGTCGCGGTCGTCGATCAGCACGCCTCGGTAGTCGCTGTTCAGCTCCTCGCGCAGGATGCGGACCGCCAGGTCCAAGTCGCGGTAGATGAGCCTCGGCTCGTTGGACCGCTTGGCCTGGGCGTCGATCTCGGACCACTTGGCCACGAGCGAGTCGACGTCACGCTGGAGCTCGTCGGCGGCGACCCCCTCGGCCGCGGTGCGGACGATCAGCCCGTGGCCCTCGGGGCGGATCTCGTCGGTGATCCGGCGCAGCCGGCGCCGCTCGCTGTCGCCGAGGCGCTTGGAGATCCCAAAGGCGGACGAGTTCGGAACCAAGACGACGAAGCGGCCAGGCAGCGACACCTCCTGGGTGAGCCGTGCGCCCTTGGCGCCGATGGGGTTCTTCGTGACCTGGCAGACGATGGTCTGGCCGGCCTTCAGCATCTCCTCGATGCGCGGGCCGGGGCCGGACTTGGATTCCACGTCCTCGGCGTCGAACGCCACGTCGCCGCGGTACAGCACGCCGTTCTTCGGGATCCCGATGTCGATGAAGGCGGCCTCCATGCCCGGCAGGACGTTCTGGACGCGCCCGACGTAGATGTTCCCGTCGATCTGGGTCGTCTCGTTGACGGACTTGGCGACCGAGTGCTCGACGAGGTTGCGCCCCTCGAGCGTCGCGATGTGGGTGGCCCCGTTGGCCGAGTGCACGCACATGAGGTAGCGCCCCGACGGGCGGCGCTTGTCCTGGCTCCGGCCGCGGCTGCGGCCCCTCGTGCGCTGGCGGCGTGAGCCGTCCTCGGAGGGCTCGGGCGCGGAGGCCTCCACCGGCCCCTCGTCGCGAGCCGCCCTCGCGGCAGGCTGGTCGCGCTGGTCGGGCGAGCGCCGCCCACCCCTGCCGCCTCTGCCGCCGCGACGCCCGCGCCCACCGCGCGAGGTGCGCTCCTGGCCGGGTGCGGTGAGCTCCGCGCCCCCGGGCGCGGGCCTCGTGTCGCCGATCTTCGGTGCGGGCCTGGTGTCGCCGACCCGTGGCGCCGAGGGGCTGGGGTCAGCCGGTGCCGTCGTCACGGGCACGGGTGTGCCCGGCGGTTCGGGTCGGTCCATCTCGTCCATCGGTGTGCGTCCTTCTAGGAGTGTTCATCCGTCTCGCACCTCTGTGCCGACGGGGCGACCAGCCGCGAGGACGCCCGTGGTGCTGAGGGGCTCCTCTCGGACGGTCCGGTCTTCGCTCTCAATCCACTGGTGGGTGCGACAGGCGCCGAGCAGCGTCACGTCGGCACCGAGCGCCTGGCACAGCTCTGCGGGGCGGACGCCGCGCGGCTTGGTCGACAGCTCGACGTCGAGGCCCACGACCTCGCCCAGCATCTCGACCTCGCGCACGGGCCGAGGCGACGAGCGCAGCGAGAGGACGTTCGGGCGGATGTCATCGTTGACGGTGCGGCCCTTGCGCTCCCGAGCGACCATGACGGCGTCGGCGTCGAGCAACTGCCCGACCTTTCCGGCCATCTCCTCGGGGCTCACGCCGAGCACCTCCAGTTCCCAGGTGCACGATGTTACTGCCTCCTGCAGTGAAATCTCCGAACCATCGAGCGCCGCAGCCGCCACCACGGTGATCCCGCACGGCAGCAGGCCGGAGAGCACCGTCGCGAGCGCGGAGAGCGAGTCAGCGTCGACGTCACCGGCGGCGACCACCTGGACGGTGGAGGAGGCGACCTCCTCGTCGAGGCGCAGGTCGAGGTACTCGGCGTCCGACGCGCACCCGGTCGGCAGCGCGAGCCCGAAGCTGAGCAGTGGGCGCGGCGAGAAGCCCGACGACTGGCGCAGCGGGAGCGTCGCGCGTCGCATCGCGCGCTCCATGATCCTCGCGAGGTCGCGCTGCGAGGTGAACCGGACCTTGCCCACCTTCTCGTAGCGCAGGCGGATGCGATCGGGCAGGGCGAGCTGGCTCACCGCCTGGTCGCGCCGAGCGCCACCTCGATGGGGGCGGACAGGTCGAGCCCCTGGCCGGTCCCCTGGGAGCCGCCCGCGGGGGGCGACCCGGACGCGACCACGTGCTCGATGCCGTAGGTCGTGCACGCGCCGCAGTCGTAGCAGGGTGTCCAGCGGCAGTCCTCGACGCCCTCGGCGTTGAGCGAGGCGACGTAGTCGCCCCAGAGGAAGTCAGGGTGCAGCCCAGCGGACAGGTGGCCCCACGGCAGCATCTCGTGCTCGGCGCGCGCGCGCAGCGCGGTCGACGCCAAGTCGAGGCCCTCTGCCTCGAGCGCTTCGAGCCAGCGGGCGAGCTCGAAGCGCTCCGACCACTCCTGGAACGTGCCGCCGGCGCGCCAGACGCGCTCGATGACCGCGCCGATGCGCCGATCGCCCCGGGACACGATGCCCTCTGCGGCGGTCGCCTCGGGGTCGTGCCAGCGGATCTCGAGGCCCTTGGTCGCC
>DATBQT010000090.1:0-1644 GCA_036560685.1 Acidimicrobiales bacterium | reverse complement strand
GCTCGTGCGCGCGAGGACGACCGACTCCGCGCCTGCGCTGGCTCTGCCATGGTGCGCGACGACGGCCACGCCTTGCGCGGTCGGCGTCGCGCCGACGATCCCGACGAGGTCGCCTGCCGAAGCGATGCCGTCGACGCGCACGCAGGGCTGGTCGAGCACACGCATCGCGCCGTCGACGTCGAGTGCGCCCACGTGCTCGACGCCGCCGTCAATGAATCCGCACGCGAGGGCGCCCTCCGTCATGGGCGCGAGCCAGCGACAGGTCGTCCACCGCGGGCGCTGGAACTCGCAACGGCAATCGGAGAGGCGTCGCACGACGCCGCCTGGGTCGCGGATCCATGGCTGCCAGTACCCCGCGGCCTCCGTGACGTACGCGAGCGACCCGTCCGGGAGCCACGTGGGCTGTCCCGCCGAGCTGCCCGGACCGCCGTCGACGCGTCGCGGCCGGGCGAGCGCCGGGCGGTTGCCCGCGAGATCGAGGGACGCGACCCAGACCTCCGCGTCATCCCATGGCATCGACCCAAGCGGCCAGGTGATCCACGCGACTGTCATCCCGTCGTGCGACACCACGGGCTCGGCGAAGAGGGCGTCGCCTGCCAGCAGCGACACCCAGACCCCCGTCGCCGCGTCGATCGCGACCAAGCCGCGCGGCGATGCCGAAGGTGCGGTCGCCTCGAAGACCGCGATGAGCCAGGTCGACCCGGCAATGCCCTCGAGGTCGCCGATGCGAGCTGCGAGCTCAGGCGTCGCTCCCCCGAGTGACACCGACTGCTCGGGACTGACGAGCAGCGGCAGCTGGGTGCGCGACTCAACGACGACGGCCCCAAGGGGCGTCCAGCACCACGACCCCGCGCCGTAGTCGTAGAGCCGGGAGCGGACCGACACGCCCACGGCCGACTCGCGCCGCGGCGACTCGCCAGGTGCGCACGAGACGAGGCGCGCCTCGCCGCCAGCGCCCGCAGGGGTCTCGACCCAGTGGAGCCGCCCGTTCACGAACCGGGGCTCGCCGACGCGGACCGCAGCTGCGGCTGCCGAGGCGGCGCTGAGCCGAGGGCTGGCTGGCTCCGACTCGGCACCGGGCGCCACGGACCGACACTACGGGCGACACAATGTCGCAGTGGACTCCCAGAAGTACGCGCACCAAGAGGACGAGCAGCGCTTCCTCGTGGCGGAGCTCCCCGAGACGACCACGTCGCCTCGGCTCATCGAGGACCGCTACCTCGTCGGCACGCGGCTTCGGCTGCGTCGCGTGAGCGGCATTGGCGCACCGATCGCGAAGCTCGGCCACAAGGTGAAGGTCTCCGACGCCGGCCCGTCGGCGGTGTGGCACACGTCGATGTACCTCGACGACGCCGAGTTCGCGGCGCTCGAGGCCCTACCGGCCATGACGGTGTCGAAGCGACGGTGGGTCCTCCCCGATGGCGGGAGCGCGGACGAGTTCCTCGGCGACCTCGAGGGGCTGATCCTCATCGAGGGCGACCGGCCGATGGCCGCACCGCGCGATGCCGTCGAGGTCACCGACGACGTCCGCTTCACCGGCGGCGAACTGGCCGCCCTCGCGCGCGACGCGGCTCGATCGTTCGTCACCGAAGCTCGGCGGCGACTCCCATGAGGGCGTTCGTGATCGAGCACGATGGCGACGAC
>DATBQT010000089.1:0-1664 GCA_036560685.1 Acidimicrobiales bacterium | reverse complement strand
GAGCAGCGAGACGATGTGCGACGGGAGCGCCTCGTCGATCAGGTCGTAGCGCGAGATGTTGACGGACATCTGGAGGTGGTTGCCCGACGCGTCGAGCCTCGCGAGCTCCTCGATCGCGAGCTCGATCACGAGGCGCGTCATCGAGCGGATGAGCCCGACGCGCTCTGCGAGCGGCACGAAGTCCTCGGGGTAGAGCAGGCCGAACGTCGGGTGTCGCCAGCGCACGAGCGCCTCGAGTCCGTGGACGCGACCCGTGCGCAGGTCGAGGGTCGGCTGGAAGTGCAGCGTCAGCGCGCGGCGGTCGATCGCCGCGCGGAGGTCGTCGATCATCGCCAGGCGGTCGCGCGAGTTCATATCGACCTCCGGGCGGTAGAGGCGCACCTCGGCGTGCCCCTGCTTCGCCTCGTACATCGCGACGTCCGCGCAGCGCAGCAGCTCGGCCTCCGTGGTGCCGTGCTCGGGGTAGACCGCGACCCCGGCGCTGGCGCTCACCCGGACGGTGAGCCCGTCCAGGGTGATCGGGTCGGACAGCGAGGCCACGAGGTCGTGTCCGATGGCCGTGAGCTCCTCGGCGGACTCGACCGCGCAGGTGCAGGCGAACTCGTCGCCGCCGATCCGCGAGACCACGCCGCGCGCGCCGAGCCGACTCGAGAAGCGCCGTCCGACGATGCGCAGGAGGTCGTCACCCGACGCGTGGCCGAGCGAGTCGTTGATCTCCTTGAACCCGTCGAGGTCCATCAAGATGATGCCGATCCGGTCCCCAGGCCCGAGTGTCGCGAAGCGGGTCGCGCCGTCCTCGAAGAACCCGCGCCGGTTCCGCAGACCCGTGAGCTCGTCGAGGCGCGCGACGCGGAAGTTCACCTGCTCGACGACGCGGACGTCACGGAGCGTGAGGCCCATCCTCACGACGACGAGGCACAGGGCGCCCAAAGCGAGCAGCGACGTGACCTTGGACGTGTGGTGGACGAGCGAGATGACGAGAACCGCGACGGAGATGCCCCCGAAGAAGATGGGCACGAGCGTGATGCCGGTCGGCACCGCGGACGGTGCGGGCCTCGGCTCCAGGCGACGGTCCTCGCGTGGCCACGCGGCGAGGCCGATGAGCCAGATCCCGATCGTCCACGTCGCGTCGAGCAGGGTGCCGCCGACGTAGGTGCCAGCGGCCACCTGGTTGAGGTAGATCACGTCGCCGATGACGAACGACGTCACGCCCAGCATCAAGAGCAGCGTCGAGAGGTTCGGTCGGTATCGCATCGGCGCGAGCCCCGCCGCCAGCAGCACGAGCAGCACGAGGTCGAACAGGGGGTACGACATGCCGACGACGACCTGGAGCGGCCGTCCGCTGACCCGCAGGACGGGGTCGAACCACAGCATGCCGGCGACGGCGGCGATCGCGAGCCCCGACACGAGCCCGTCGAGCCTCGTGGACACGCGGACCGCGCCGAAGGAGCCCTGGGTCATCATGACGATGCCGATCACCCAGGCGACGTAGGACAGCAGGTACGGCACGTCGCTCGGCGCGGGGCTCGGGACTGGGTTCAGGTTCTGGTCGTGGAACAGGTACACGAGGTTCGCGACGTTGTAGAGCACGACGCCCGCGCCCATCGCGATCCACGCGCCGCGGAGCCGAGAGGTGTGGCGCACCCGCAGGTAGATCGGGATGA
>DATBQT010000088.1:0-6052 GCA_036560685.1 Acidimicrobiales bacterium | reverse complement strand
CGTCGGTCGACAACGTGACGCTGCGGTGCGTGGACGGGGTCCACGTGACGCCAGAGGCCGGCGTGGTCGTGGCAGCCGACCTGTACCCGAGGATCTGGCAGCTCGCCGGTGCCAGTCGCGTGCCGGGCGGCGGCGGCTGGGCGCTCGGGCGATTCCCCGAGTCCACGCCGCGCTGGTACAAGAAGCTCGCCTGCTCGTAGACGCAGCGTCTCGCGGCTACGAGGCGCGGTGCAGCCCCCGTGGCAGCGGGCCAGTGGCCGCGAGCCGCTCGAGCAGCGTGCGCACCGCCCTCGAGGGCGCCGACGGCAGGCCGTGGCGCCGCACGGCGATCCCGACGTGTCGGCGCCCAAGCCCGGCAATCGGGACCAGCGCGAAGCGGTCTCGGAGGTGGCGCGGCACCGCCGTCGCCGGCAGCACGGCCGGTCCGTAGCCATCGAAGACGAGCGACGCCAGCGTCCGCAGGCCGTCCAGCTCGATGGCGGGGTGCAGCTCGACCCCCTCGCGGGCCGCGGCGTCGTCGAGCTCGACGCGCAGCGCCGTGCCAGGGAGCGGCAGCAGCAGGTCGAGCTCGCCGAGTGCGGTGAACGCGACGGGGGAGGCGACCCTGGTGAGCGGGTGGCCGGTCGGCACGACGAGCACGAGGTCCTCGTCGAACAGCGCCGTGGTCGAGAGGCCGTCCGCGTGGATGGGCAGCGTGACGACCGCGAGGTCCAGCTGCCCGGTGGCGAGCTGCGGCTCGAGCGTGGTGGAGGTCCCCTCCATGATGCGCAGCTTGACCCGGGGGTGCTCGTCGCGAAGCGCAGTGAGCACCTGGGGGATGAGCCACCGCCCCGTCGTCCCGATGACCCCGAGCCCGACGGTGCCCGCGACGTCCGCGTTGGTGGAGACGACGTCGGCAACGGCCGCGTCGACCTCGGCGAGGATCCGCCTCGCACGCGCCGCGACCGCCGCGCCGTCCTCAGTCAGCCGGCCGGTGCCCCGGTCCACAAGGGTGGTCTCGAGCTCGCGCTCGAGGCGCGCGATCCGCGTCGAGATGTTGGACTGGACGGTCCCGAGCGAGACGGCGGCCGCGGAGAACGACCCGCGGTCCTCGATCTCGACCAGTGCCTCGAGCTGACGAAGCTCCACCCCCCAAGGGTATCTGATAAGTAGATGGGAAGTATCTTGCCTAACGCCTTGATTGATGAGACTGATTCGGCGATGCTGTCTCCAGTCGCTCGGTACAGGACCCCCCATCCTGCGGTTCGAAGCGGCACGACGAAGGGACTGCCCCGCCCCCCGGTGCAGTCCCTTCGTCGTTTCCAGAGCCCCGTTTCAGCACACCACTAGCGTCGCCGTCGATGGGCGCCGTCTTCGTGGATCTCGACCGCACCCTGCTTCGCGAGGGGAGCGGCCGCGTCCTGTCGGGTGCGCTGCACGCCGCGGGCCTGCCGGGCGCGGGTCGCAGGATCCCCGGCGACGACCTGTGGTGGTCGTACTACAACCGCTTCGGCGAGACCGCGGTCACGATGCTGCTCGCACGCGCGGCAGCGCTGGCCGCGAAGGGCTGGGAGGTCGAGCGCGTCGCGGCGGCGGCCGCTGGCGCCGTCCCCGGGCTCCTCGAGCTCGTGGCCCCCGGCGCCCGTGCCGCGCTTGACGCCTGGCGAGCCGAGGGCCTGCGGATCGTGATGGTCACGACGACCCCGGAGCACCTCGTCGCCCCGCTCGCGAGCGCGCTGGGCGTCGACGCGGTGCTGGCCACGCGGTACCAGCATGACGACGGAAGGTACACCGGCGCCATCGAGGGTGGCTTTGCGTGGGGCACCGGCAAACTCGACAAGATCCGTGCCTACTGCGCCGAGGAGGGGTTCGAGCTCTCGTCGTGCACCGCGGTCTCCGACTCGATCTTCGACCTGCCGATGCTTCGGGCCGTCGGGCGTCCCATCGTGGTCAACCCGGACCCGCGGCTGTTCCTCGCGGCGAAGCTCCTTCGCTGGCCGGTTGCGCAGTGGACGGTTGCGGGCGGGGTTCCCAAAGTGGCCGGCGTCGAGCCGTTCGGCGTCGTGCGCCACCTGCTGCGCCCGGAGCTGTTCCCCTACGCCCGCTTCGAGTTCGCCGGGCTCGAGCACATCCCCGACGAGGGCCCGGTCGTCCTCGCCGCAAACCACCGCAGCTACTTCGACTTGGTCGCGCTCACGTTGCTCGCGGCACGGATTGGCAGGCCGGTGCGGGCGCTCGCGAAGCGCGAGCTCTTCGCGGTCCCGATCGCCGGGCCGGTGCTCCGGGCGATCGGGGGGCTCCCGGTGGATCGGGGAAGCTCGGGCGCGCCCGCGTTCGCCGAGGCGGTCGCGTCGCTTCGGCGCGGCGAGGTCGTGATCGTGCTGCCGCAAGGGACGATCCCGCGTGGCGAGGCGTTCTTCACCCCGACGCTTGAGGGCCGCATCGGTGCGGCTCGGCTGGCACAGGAGACCGGCGCGACGGTGCTCCCCGTCGCGCTGTGGGGGACCGAGCACGTGTGGCCACGGTCGTCGCGGCTTCCGGACGTCATGACCGTGCTGGCGCCGCGGCCCGTGACCGTCACGGTCGGTGCGGCGGTGGAGCTCGTCGCAGAGGACCCCAAGGAGGCGACCGTCCAGCTGATGGCGGCGATCGCGGCACTCCTGCCCGAGGAGGCGCGGACGCCGCGCACGCCGACTCGAGAGGAGCTGGCCCGGACGTTCCCGGCCGGCTCGGCGCCGCACGTCGATGCCTAGGGGCCTGGTGCTTCGCGACCGCGCGGCACTCGCCTCGATGCGCGCGATCAACGCGGCATCGAGGCGGACTGGCCGCGGGAGCGGCACCGTCGCCGGGGGCCGTGTCGCGCTCCGGGTCTCGCCGAACCTCCTCTCGCGACTCTCGTTGCATCGGGCGATCGGCCTCGTGAGCGGCACCAACGGGAAGACGACGACGACCGCTTGCCTTGCCGCCGCGCTGGCGTCGTGCGGCGAGGTGGCGAGCAACGCGACCGGCTCGAACATGCTCCCAGGGCACGTGGCAGCCCTCGCGGCGACCCCAGGTGCGCGACGGGCTGCGCTCGAGTGCGACGAGATCTGGCTCACCCACGCGATCGCGATCGAGTCACCAAGCGTCGTGGTTCTGCTGAACCTCTCTCGCGACCAGCTTGACCGCACCGCCGAGGTCCGACGTGTCGCCGACGCCTGGCGCACGTCGCTCACGGCGTATCGAGGCGTGTGCGTCGCGAACGCGGATGACCCGCTCGTGGTGCACGCGGCCCTGGAGGCGCCGCGCGTCGCGTGGTTCGCCGGCGGGCTCGCATGGGGCGACGACGCGATCGCGTGCCCACGGTGCGCGCGCGGCCTGGTGTTCTCCGACGCAGCGTGGTCGTGCGCGTGCGGACTCGCCCGCCCGGAGCTGCACGCGTTCCCGACGGATGACGGCGCGGTCGTCGACGGCGAGACGATTGTCTTCGACATGGCGCTGCCGGGCGCGTTCAACAAGGCGAACGGCGTCGGTGCGCTGCTCGCCGCGGTCCGAATGGGCGTCGACGCGTCCGTTGGCGCCCGAGCCATCGCGGCACTCGACGAGGTGGCAGGGCGGTTCTCCTCGATCACCGTGGGCGACGTCGGGGCGCGGCTGCTGCTCGCCAAGAACCCCGCGGGGTGGAGCGCGCTGTTCGACCTCGTCGGCGCCGAGACCGCCCCCGTGGTCGTCGCGGTGAACGCGCGCATCGCGGACGGACTCGACACGTCGTGGCTCTACGACGTTGCGTTCGAGCGGCTGGACGGCCGTCGCGTGATCGCGTCAGGCGATCGATGGCGGGACCTGTCGGCGAGGCTCTTCTACGCGGGCATCGAGCACGACTGCGAGCCCGACGTCCGCGCGGCGATCAAGCGGGCGGGTGCGAACGGCGATCGCGTCGAGGCCATCTGCAACTACACCGCGTTCGCCGAGCTGCGAGGGGTACGGCCGTGAGGATCGTGACGGTCTACCCCGACCTCCTCGGCACCTACGGCGACCGTGGGAATGGGCTCGTGCTTCGCCGCCGCGCGGCGCTGCGCGGCATCGACGTCGAGCTCATCGAGGCACGCAGCGACGGCGCGCTGCCGGTCGCCGACGTCTACTGCATCGGCGGCGGGGAAGACGGGCCCCAGCAGCTCGCGACCGAGCGCCTCGCCGCGGACGGGACGCTGCAGCGCGCGGTCGACGGCGGCGCGGTCGTGCTGGCGGTGTGCGCGGGCCTCCAGGTGCTCGGGCGGAGTTTCCCGGGCCCGGACGGCTCTCGCGTCGAGGGGCTCGGCCTCTGTGCGATCGACACAGTCGGCGGGGCGGGTGCGCGCGCGGTTGGCGAGGTCGTGGTGCAGGGGCCATCGGCGATCGGCGCGCTCACCGGATTCGAGAACCACGCCGGCCGAACGACGCGCGACCACGCACAGCCGGCTCTCGGCGAGGTGTCGGTCGGCGTGGGCAACGGCGACGGCTCAGACGGTGCGTTCGCGGCCCGGTTCGTTGGCACGTACCTGCACGGACCGGTGCTCGCGCGCAACCCCAGGCTCGCGGACTGGCTGCTCGCAACCGCCCTCGGCACAGGCCCGCTTGGCGAGCTCGACGACGACCCCTCGCAGCGCCTCCACGACGAGCGCCTCGGCGCGGCGACCGCCGGTCGACGCTAGGTCAGTCGGTTCGGACCGATCCGTCGGCGAGCGGGTCGCCTGCCACGTCGCGTCCGAGGTGCACGACCGCAGCCTCCACGCGCTTGCCGAGCCTGCGTGTGTTCTCGCCCTCGAGTGCCGTGATGGCGGGACCGAACGACACGCTGACCGGCGTGCGCCACCCAGACGGCCCGGGCGCGACACCCGAGGTCGACTTCGCGAACAGCCGGGGCAGAATGAGCCTGGTGTTCTCGAGGTAGCACGGCAGGATCGGCGCGCCCGACTTGTCGGCGAGGTAGGCCGCACCCCCCTTGAACTCCAAGAGCCGGCCGTCCTCGGACCGATGGCCCTCCGGGTAGATGAGGAGCCCCCATCCCTCGCCGAGCAGCTCGCGGGCGAGCATGGCGGAGCGACGCTCGACGCGCTGGCGCTCGATCGGGATCGCGTTGTAGACGAGGGCGGCGAACGCCGCTCGGACCTTCGACGAGAAGAAGAGGTCCGAGGCCGCCGCAACCACGAGCCGACGGCGCAGCTTGCGGGGCAGGGCCGCGACGATGATCGACGTGTCGGCGTGGCTCTGGTGGTTCGAGGCGATGATGAAGGAGCCGTCGTGGTGGCGCAACGCATCGACGCCACGCCGCGAGCTCGGGGCGAGCAGCCACACGAGGGGGACGATGACGCCGTCCTGGAGGATGGCGCGCACGACGCCGGCGGCTCGCGTGCGCGCCCATGCGGTTGGGAAGTCAAGTCCAGGGCCGCTCGCTGCGGCCGGCGCCGCGTCGGGGTCCGTCACTTCTTGCGCGGCTTCGCCTTGGGCGTGTAGCGCTTCGAGGGCGTCGGAGTCTTGGACGTGGCCTGTGTCGTTGCGGGGGTGCGCCGCGCCACCTTGCGCGCCGCGGACCGCTCGGTCGCGATCTGGCGGACGGCCTTTCCGTCGGTGACCCCGTAGCGCTGGAGGCGCCACGAGCGCAGGAGCAGCCAGGCGCCGTAGAAGATGACGAGTAGGCCGAGGGTGTTTCGGGCTGCAAGTCCTGAGAAGAGGCTCACGAAGATGGTGAGCGTCCTGCGAGACGACCACACCACGTACAGCAAGATGACCGCCAGGATCGCCAGTACGGCGACCTGCCAGACGCTGGTCGTGTGATGGATCGTCCCCACGCAGTTCTTGCCGACAACGTGGTAGGTGGGCGGAGGAGGACACTGCGCGCTTCCCTTGGGATACTTGTCCGTCGTGTTGTAGGGGATCGTCCCAAGCAGGGCGATCGCGACGACCAGCCCCGCCGCGCCGAAGCCCCACTTGCGCTCCTTCGAGTCGAGGGTGCGCATGCGCTCGCGAAGCTCTTCGTCGGTGCTCGCCGGAGAGGACTTCGTGCTGAAGAGCGAGGAGAGCCAAGACGGACGCGGCGCTGGCGCCTCCGTCTCGT
>DATBQT010000087.1:0-5431 GCA_036560685.1 Acidimicrobiales bacterium | reverse complement strand
CGGGACCGGGACCGGGGGCGCGCCCGTGGTCGCCGAGATCGCCAAGAGCCTCGGGGCGCTGACGATCGGGGTCGTGACCCGGCCGTTCAGCTTCGAGGGCAAGCGCCGCGCCACACAGGCCGACAAGGGCATCCAGCTCCTGAAGGACAAGGTCGACACGCTCATCGTCATCCCGAACGACCGGCTGCTCACCGTGTCCACCGCCCAGACGTCGATGCTCGACGCGTTCCGGATGGCCGACGAGGTCCTGCTCCAGGGCGTGCGCGGCATCACGGACCTCATCACGGTGCCGGGCCTCATCAACACCGACTTCGCCGACGTGCGCATGATCATGAACAACGCGGGCTCGGCGATCATGGGCATCGGGACCTCGACGGGGGAGGGGCGCGCCGTCAACGCCGCTCGCGCCGCGATCACGTCGCCACTCCTCGAGGCGTCCATCGAGGGCGCGCGCGGGATCCTGATCAACATCGTCGGCGGCCCCGAGCTCACGCTGTTCGAGGTCAACGAGGCGGCCGAGATCGTCCACTCCGTCGCGCACCAGGACGCGAACATCATCTTCGGCAGCGTCGTGGACGACACGCTGGGCGACTCGGTGCGCGTGACCGTGATCGCTGCGGGGTTCGAGCGCTGGGAGACCGGCTCGAGGCCGGCTCGCACCTCGGGTTCCGGCACGCCCGTCCCCGAACCCATCGACCTGTTCGGCGACTCGAAGGACGAGTCGGGCGACTTCTCCTTCGAGGACATCGCCGAGGAGGGCGACGACGACATCCCGAGCTTCCTGCGGTGAGCCCCGCGCGCGACGAGCTCGTCGCGCGCGTCACGCGCAACCTCGCCGTCGTCCGTGAGCGGATCGCCGCGACGGGACGCGACCCAGCAGGGGTCCGGATCGTGGCCGTCACCAAGACCTTCGGGCCCGAGGCCGCGGTCGCAGCGCTCGCCGCAGGGCTGTGCGACGTGGGGGAGAACTACGCCGACGAGCTCGTTGCCTCCTACAACGCCCTGCACGTCGACACGCTGCAGGACGATGCGGTGCACGACGGCGCACTCGTCTGGCACTTCCTGGGCCGCCTCCAGCGAAACAAGCTCGCGCGGCTCGCACCTCGCGTCGCGGTGTACCAGACGGTGTCGTCAGCCGGCGAGGCAGACGCGATCGCGTCGCGTGCGCCCGGGGCGCGCTGCTACGTGCAGGTCGACGTCGCCGGGGTCCCTGGTCGCAACGGCTGTCGACCCGACGAGGTGCACGCGGTCGCGTCGGCCGCACTCGACGCGGGACTGGAGCTCGAGGGCCTCATGTGCGTGGCCTCCAACGACCCGAGCCTCGCCGACGCCCAGTTCGCGGCGCTGCGGCGCGCCGCGGACGACGAGGGCCTCACGGGGTGCTCCATGGGGATGTCGGGGGACTTCGAGGCGGCCTGTGCCCGCGGGGCCACCATGATCCGCCTCGGAACGGCCCTGTTCGGCCCCCGGCCTTCGCGGGCGTCCCCGGTCGTGGCCTAACATGTCGCCCGCGCGTCGACGCGACGCCGGGGAGCAGACTGATGGCGCAGAACATGTTCCGAAGGGCGATGGCCTACCTGGGCCTGGTCGACGAGGAGTACGACGACCTCGACCGCGCCCAGAGCGACTCTCGGCCGTTCCGCGGCCGCCCCGAGCCCGCCGCGCCCGTCGCCTCGTCGCGCTACGACGAGCCCGACGAGTACGAGCCGCCGGTCACGAAGGTGACCCCGATGCAGCCGCGCCGCGCCGTCTCGGTCGTCGACGCGGGGTCCATCCGCCCCCAGGCGCGCCCCATGGGCTCGGGGGCGGCCCCCGGCTCGGTTCGCGTGCTCCCCTCTGACGCCGACGTCCAGATCGTCCAGCCCACCTCTTTCAACGAGGGCAAGGAGATCGCCGACGCCCTGAAGTCGAACCGCCCGGTGATCGTGAACGTGGAGAACTCAGGGCCTGAGTTGCACCGCAGGATCCTGGACTTCTGCTCGGGGCTCGTCTACATGGCGAACGGCTCGATGAGCAGGGTGACCGACCGGGTCTTCTTGCTGTCGCCGGCGAACGTCAAGGTGTCCGAGGAGACGCGCCAGCGCCTCCACGAGCGCGGCTACCGCCGGGACGGGGAGTCCTAGGCCACTCGCCTCGTGCCGTAGCCTGCGTCGATGCGCGTGATCTTCCTGATCCTGCTCATCGTCCTGCAGATCTGGGTGCTGTGCGCCGTGGCGCGCGCGCTCATCAGCTGGTTCCCGATCAAGTACGACACGGCCATCTACCGCATCAACCGCGGCCTGGTGGCGGTCACCGAGCCCATCATCGCGCCCGTTCGACGCATGCTCCCCGCCGCTCGCGTCGGCAACGTCGGCGTCGACCTGTCGTTCCTGGTGGTCCTGCTCGTGATCCAGTTCCTCGTGATTCCGTTCCTGCGGCGCCACACCTAGGGCTGACGCGGACCTCGCGCGCTCGCTTCCCGGGTCGCGTCGCTTTCCTTCGGTATATTCCGCCCATGGACAACACCACCACCCAGAGCGCGCTCGACGCGCTCCGCACCGCTGAGTTCCGCCTGAGCCTTCGTGGCTACGACGTCGACGAGGTCGACGACTTCTTGGAGCGCGCCGCGGTCGAGGCGGACCAGCTGCGCGAGCAGGTGCGACAGGCCGCGGTGCAGGTGTCCCAGGCGAACGACCGCGTGCGGCACCTCGAAGCAGAGCGAGCAGCCGGTGGCGCGCCCGCGCCCGCGGTCGTTGCGGCGCCAGCGAGCGCGACGGCGAGTGCACCGGCGGCGACACCAGTGGTCGCAGCCGCGGCGGCAGCCGGCACTGCTGCGACGGTGTCCAAGATGATCGAGATGGCCGAGCGCTTCGTCGAGCAGACGCGCCGCGACGCGGAGGCCGAGGCGGCGGTCGTCGTCGCGGACGCACAGGACCGCGCGCGACAGCTCGCGTCGGACGCGCAGCAGCGCCTCGCCGACGAGGTGGCTCGCCTCGAGGGACTCCGCCAGCGACTGGGCGAGGACGTAGAGAAGATGTCGCGCCAGCTCGAGAGCGAGCGCACGCGGTTGTCCGGCTCGCTGCACGACCTACTCGGGTGGATCGACAAGAACCTCCAGCCAGCAGCAGCGCTCGCCGCGCTGCGCAACCCCGCGTCGGAGGCTGCGACCGCATCGACGTCGTCGGACGACGCGTCGCCAGCGCCGAGCGCCGAGACCAACGGACAGGCGACGCCTGGCAGCGCCCAGGTCTTCAGCCTCGACGACGCGCGTCGCGAGGAGTAGGACCGCAAGATCAGACTGCTAGGGTGCGGCGCCTCGCTGCGCCGCATTGGCGTGTCGCAGCCCTAGGAGGACGCAATGACCCCGGCACGATCCGGCGCCTCGAGGCGCCCGAAGCGCCAGACGACGCCCAAGAAGTCGAGCACCGCGAAGAAGCGCCCCGCATCGAGGGCGAAGTCCTCCTCGCGCCCGGCGAAGAAGGCGACGTCACGGCCCACGTCTCGCAGGAGCGCCCCGGCGCGCCCGAAGCGGGCGGCCGCGGCCAAGTCCAGCGCCAAGCGGCCGGCGGCGAAGCGCCCGAAGCGCCCGGCGCCGTCGCGCACCCTCACGCCCGCGCAGCGGGTGGCCGCGAAGAAGGCCGCCGCGAAGAAGGTGGCCGCCAACAAGCTGGCCGCGCAGCGCGCCGTCGCCGCGAAGCGGGCGCTCGCCCTCAAGAAGGCGGCCCAGAAGGCGGCGGTGGCGAAGAAGGCCGCTGCGCAGAAGGCCCTGGCCGCGAAGAAGGCCGCGGCCGTGAAGAAGGTCGCCGCCGCGAAGAAGGCGGCCGAGGCGAAGAAGGCCGCAGCCGCCAAGAAGGCAGCGGACGCCAAGCGTGCGGCCGAGGCGAAGAAGGTGGCGGCGGCGAAGAAGATCGCCGCTGCGAAGGCCGCTGCCGAGCGCGAGGCGCTCGCCGAGGTGAAGCGCAAGGCCGCAGAAGAGGCTCGGGCCGCCAAGGAAGCCGAGCGGGCCGCGGCGAAGGTCGAGCGCGAGCGCGAGCGCGCGGAGGCGAAGCTCCGCAAGGAGCAGGAGCGCACCTACAAGAACCCCTACATCGACGACGAGAAGCTCGTCGAGGTGCTCCGTGAGGACCTGACGACGCACAGAGAGGAGCTCGATCGCCAGGTCGAGCAGCTCCTGAGCGAGGCAGAGGCGCTCGTCCAAGAGCGCGATCCCGGGCTCGGCTGGGACGAGGACGCCGGTGACGGGATGGGGGGCGACATCGAGCACGAGCTCGACGTCATGCAGGCCGAGCGGCTCCGCCTCGAGCTCGAGGAGATCGACGCCGCCTTCGCGCGGATGCGGACGAGGTCATTCGGCATGTGCGAGAGCTGCCACAAGCCCATTGGACGCGAGCGGCTGAAGGCGATGCCCCACAAGTCGCTGTGCATCGACTGCGCCAAGGGCGGACTCGGGGTCCGGCGCTGAGTGCACGCGGCTCGGGCATCGCGCTCGCAGTTGCCGCGGTCGTCGTGGCCGTCGACCAGCTCTCGAAGGCGTGGGTGCTGCGGCACGTCTCTGCGGGGCGGCACCATCTCTTCGGTCCGCTGGGCGTTGAGGTCGGGCGCAACTCCGGAGTCGCGTTCTCGCTGATCGCCGGGCACACCGTCGTCGCCTTCATCCTCTCGCTCGTGCTGACGGCGGTCGTCGCCGTCTTCGCGGTGCGATCGGTGCCGGTCGTCTCCTCTGTGGTCTTCGGCCTGCTGCTCGGAGGCGGCGTGAGCAACGAGGTGGACAGGATCTCGCGACGCCACAGCGGCGGCGTCGTCGACTTCCTGACGCTCCCGCACTGGCCCACGTTCAACCTCGCGGACTCGGCGATCACCGTGGGGGTGATCGGGCTCGTCGTGCTGCTCGTCTGTCGGCGCCCGCTGGTCGCGAGACCCAGATGACGTCGCACGACCACGATGACCCCGACGTCCTCGACGTCGAGGTCCCGCCGCTGCTCGATGGCGTGCGCGTCGACCGAGCGGTCTCGATGCTGACGGGGCTCACCCGCTCCGAGGCGTCCGCGATCGTCGCCTCGGGCGTGGTGCTGGTCGACGGCGTCGCGGTGCAAAAGGGGTCGCTCGCCCTGCAGGAGGGTCAGCGCCTCGTCGCTTCGCTGCCGATCGTCGGACCTGACGTGCTCTTGCCCGACTCGACCGTCGAGGTCGACGTCGTGGTCGAAGACGATGCGTTCGTCGTCGTCCACAAGCCGCCGGGAATGGTCGTGCACCCAGGGGCCGGCCATCGCACGGGCACGCTCGTCGCCGGCCTGCTTGCGAGGTACCCCGACCTCGAAGGCCTCGGTGCCCTCGAGGGCTCTGACCCGCTGCGTCCTGGTGTGGTCCAGCGGCTGGACAAGGGCACCTCGGGCGTGCTCGTGGTCGCGCGCACCGAGCTCGCCTATCGGTCGCTGAGCGCCCAGCTCGCAGA
>DATBQT010000086.1:0-5455 GCA_036560685.1 Acidimicrobiales bacterium | reverse complement strand
CGCGACGCGGCGAGCTTGTCCGTGACGGCCAGGCGCCGGCCGACCTGATCTGCGACGTCGTCGTCGAGGAGGTCGAGCACGTCGCGCACGAGGCCACCGAGGGTCTCCACGAACTGCACGTCGATGATCCGCTCCTCGGCTGCGAGCTCGCGCAGCGCGGTGCCCTCCTCGTCCAGCACGATCCACCGGTCGAAGAGCAGGCCGTTGACGAGGCTGGACCTCGAGTGCGACTCAGAGGTGGCCCTGATGGTCCTGATGCCGGCGCGTCGGAGCCTCGGCGACAGCTGGCAGAAGGCGTCCCAGCGCAGGTCGTCCACGAAGAGCACCGCTGGCGTCCCCACGGGACGACGACCGTCATGTCGCGCGGTGGGCGCAGCGGCCCCCTCGTGTGACACGGGAGCGAGACGACCGACACGTCGCGCGGTGGGCTTGACCAGCACTGCGTTCTCCTCGTGTGATCCGGCGGTATGCCGGGACCCCGAGCCTACGAGCGGGTGTGGCGCACAACCGGCATCCCGCGAGTCTGTGTGCGCGAGTTGTGTCAGATGTGTTGGTACTCGGCGACCCAGTCGACGAGCATCGACTGCGCCGACACCGGGCAGCTGAATCCCGGCGCGCAACCGGTGCGCTGCTGGAGGTCCAGGGTCATCGGGAGGTGCGGGACCGCGTCGTGGACGTCGAGCAAGCCCCACTGGCGGCCGTCGATGACGAACATGATCTTGGTCGGGGTCCACACGACGCCCCACGTGTGCCACTGCGTCACGCGGGTCGCGAGCGTCTGCTGGGCGATGTTGTCGAGCACGCCCCAGTGCACCGTCCACGACGTCGACGTGTCCTTCGCGCCCGTCTCGTTGAAGTCGATCTCGGGGGGCCAGGTGTTGTTGGCGGGCCACAACAGCTGCGACTCGTTCGGCCCGGCGCCGGTGATCCTCGATCGGACGAAGAACGCGCCGTAGGTCTGCGGGTGCCCGCAGTGGCAGAGCCCGCCGGTGACCCACCTCAAGCCGTAGGCGGGGTCCCTCCACGCGTTGAGGCGCAGGAGCCCGTTGTGCACGACGACGTGCTCGGCACCGAACTGGCCGCTCGGGTCGCCACCGGGTACCCCGGTGAACACGTCCCATCCCGGGGGCAGCGTGCTCCCCGCGAAGTCGCTCGAGTACGTGAGCACGTAGCCCTTGAGCGCGTTGCTCCCGGGGGGCGCCACGCCCGATGGCTCATGGTGGTCGACCACGCCGACGGGATACGAGGGGCCGTGGCCCGGGGGGAGTGTCGTCGCGGTCGTCGAGAGCTGGAAGCGAGGCGTGTGCGCGAGGAGCGAGAAGAGGAGCACGGCACTCAGGGCGGCGCCGAAGGTGAGGACCGTGATGACCGCGACGCGCGCCTCCCACGATGAGCGCCGGACCGGGTTGGACTCTGCGGGGACGTTGAGTTGCACGGTGTGGTCGACCCCAAGCGAGGGCTGCGTGGTGATCCGGCTGCGGGCTCCAGCCTACTCGCCACGGGCAGCGATTCGGTGGCCGGTGGCACCTCCCACCAGATGACACACCGGGCGCGAGGCGCGGCGCTCGACGACGTGCGGCCACAAGGACCGCAAGGGAGGTCAGGTATTCGCCCCGAGCCTGCTGCATGCTGCGGCCATGGCACTCGTCGTCGCGCCCGACCGGCTGCGGGGACTCCTGGACGTTGTCGTGGAGAGCATCACCGACGACGCCACCAACCGAGTGACGGGGTCGGACCTCGCCCGCTCGGCGAACCTCAGCAGGTTCCACTTCGACCGCGTGGTCGCTGCGGCCATCGGTGAGTCGCCAGTGGCATTCCGGCGGCGGTTGCTCTTGGAGCGAGCGGCCTGCGCGCTGCGTCTGACCGAGGCGTCGGTGACCCACATCGGGATCGAGGCTGGCTACGAGGCGACCGAGTCGTTCACACGTGCGTTCCGGTCTGCATTCGGTGTCAGCCCGCGGGCGTTCCGGCGCTCGCGTGGCGCCGAGTGGCGCCTCGACGCGCCGAACGGGATCCACTTCCACCCACCAGGCGGCCTCGTGCTGCCTACCGAGCAGAGGAGCACCACCATGGAGACGGTCACGAAGCTGCTGGAGCACGACGTCTGGCTCATCGGAGAGATGCTCGACCGAGCGTCGCAGCTGACCGATGCGCAGCTCGACGAACCCATCGTGCTCAACATCGAGACGATCGACGACGATCCCACGCTTCGATCCACGCTTGGCAATCTCGTCTGGCAGAAGGAGCGCTGGAGCGCGGCAATCGAGGGGCGAACCGAGCCCGACGCGGTCCCCGAGTCCATCGCCGAGCTCCGAGGGCGCCTCGACGCGGTGGGGCCGCGCTGGCTCGGGCTGTGCGCCACGGCGTTCCGCGAGGGACGAGCAGACGACGCCTTCATCGACGCGACCTGCGATCCCCCTCGCACGTTCACGTACGCGGGGATGGCGGCGCACGTCGTCACCTTCTCCGCCTTCCGGCGCCTCCTCGCGCTCGGCGCGCTCGACCGTGCAGGCATCTCGGATCTCGGTGCCGGCGATCCGTCCGACTTCGTCTCGAGGTCGTGACCGACCGAGCGGTATGGTCCGACTGTGTCAGCCGACGCCCTCCCCGCGACCGGGTCGGTGTCCGAGTCGGTGGCGGCGACCCCCGAGTCGCTGTGGCCGTACGTGAGCGACCCGTCGATCCCTGCGAGGTTCTCGACAGAGCTCCTCGAAGCGGCGTTCGTCGCGGGTGCGACACCCGACGTCGGTGCGGTGATCGAGGGTCGCAACTCGAACGGCGCGTTTTCGTGGACCACGACGTCGACCGTCGTCGAGTGCGCCGAACCAAGGGTCTTTCGGTGGGCGACCGGTGACGCCGACGCGCCGACAGCGACGTGGGGGTTCGAGGTGGCGCCGACAGCGGACGGCTCGATCCTGACGCACACGGTGGTCTTCCACCCAGGCGTCGCGCCGCTCGGGCCCGCGATCGAGGCCGAACCAGAGCGGGCCCACGAGATCGTCGACGCCCGGCTTGCCCAGGTGCTCGCGAACATGGAGTTGACGGTGAGGGGCATCGCGTCGCTGGCTGAGGGCCGAGCCACGGGGAGCTGAGTGGCTCCGGTCGGGTGCGCCAGAGTCGGCTTACAGGTTCGCGGAGGTCGACACCTACCATTACCGCCGAGGACACAGTCCCGCGCGAGCCCCTGCGGGCGGGACGGTCCGGCGTCCGATCCACGACCCAGGAGCGACCATGACTGCCTCTTCCACCGAGGGAATCAAGACCGTGTTGCACCCCGTCTCTGACCTCGCGGCGGCCAAGCCCGTCTACACCGCGCTCCTCGGCATCGAGCCGCAGGCCGACGCGCCGTACTACGTCGGCTACGAGGTCGCGGGCCAGCAGATTGGGCTGGTGCCGGGCGGCGGGCCGCAGGCGATGACCTCGCCGGTCGCCTACTGGCACGTATCTGACATCGAGGCGAAGCTCGCAGAGGTGACGGCGGCGGGTGCGACCGTGCACGAGGCCGCACACGACGTCGGTGGCGGCCGACTCGTGGCGACGTTCACCGACCCTGATGGCAACGTGCTGGGGCTGCTCCAGGATCCTTGAGGTCGCGGCTCGCCGGGATGCAGGCCGACTCGACGCCCGTTCGTCGTCCGGGCGCTCGCGCGGTCGGTGCGACCTAGTTGCCTACACCAGTGATGCCAGGCGGGTGGTGCGTCCAGTGCGCACCCGCCCAGGTTGCCCGGAGCACGGTGGCCCCCGACGCGGTGGTGATGCGCACGCCGGTGATCTGACCCATGGGCACCGCGCAGGTCATCTGGGCCACGATGACCCCGCGACTTGTCGGGGCGATCGAACCGGTTGACCACCACGCGCCGTACGAGGTGTGCATCGACACGGTGTAGACGCCGCCGGCGGGCAGCCCCCGCTCCCGAAGCGCGAGCGCGGTGCCGTAGGGGCGCTCGGTGAGCACGATGCTCGCCGTGGCGAACGAGGCCCCGTGGAGCGTGACGGTGCGCTGGGCCGACGGTGGCGCGGCGCGAGGCGCGGCGACCACGGCGAGGGCGACGAGCGACGCGGCGACCAGCCCTGCCCCAGCGACGGCGCCCACGAGCATCCGGCGGCCCCGCCTCGTCGCCCGCGCGCTGCGGTGCAGCGAGCCGAGGACCTCTTCGGTCAGCTCCGAGGGCATCGACGCGGTTGGGGCGATCGCCGCCGGGTCGATGAGTGCGAGGGCACCGGCGGTCACGGCGAGGTCGCGCGCCTCGTCACGGCAGCTCGGACAGCCGTCAAGGTGCGCCCGAAGCCCTGCGCGCTCGGCCGCGTCGAGCTTGCCGAGCGCGTCCATCGCGAGGGCGCCGCGCCACAGGTCGCACGACTCGCGTCTCATCGGTCCCACCCGGCCTCTTCGAGGAGGGCTCGCATCGAGCGAAGCGCGTAGTAGGCGCGGCTTCGGACGGTGCCCTCGGGGATCCCGAACAGCTCGGAGACCTCCCGTCCCGAGCGGGCGTTGAAGTAGAGCTCGGTCAGCACCATGCGGTGCTCGACGGCGAGCTTGTCGAGCACGGCCTCGATCTGCCAGCCAAGCAGCGCCGCGTCGATCCGGTCCTCCACCGCCAGGTCGGCGTCGTCCTCGAGGGGGGTGGCTGCGTGGCGGGCCTGGCGGTCGTAGAGGTCGAGGATCACACGGCGCTCGATGGCGAAGAGCCAGGTGCGAAGCGAGCCGAGCGACGGATCGAACCGACGCCTCGATCGCCATGCTCTCGTGAAGGTCTCCTGGACCGCGTCCTCGGCGAGCTCGGTGCTCTGCAGGGACCGACGGGCGAACCCAAGCAGCTCGCTGCCGTGCGTGAGGAAGGCGGCTCGAAGCCCAGACTCGTCCGCGACGTCGCGCCCCGTGCCGCTCGGCTTGGTCACCGGCCCGGCCCGTGCGTCATCTCCAACCTCCTGCGACACGAAGTGCCGCGAGTCCTGGGTGGGCGCCACGTCGACCGCTCGCTCAGCTTCCCGGATCCGTTGCACGCACGTTCCCAGCGGTCCTATCGACGTCAGCGGCCGAGGCCGGTGACGTCGGGCGTGCCGCCGCTCGTCGTTGCCGAGGCATGCACGAGGGTCCAGGTCCCGCCGTCGGCCGGGGTGTCCTCGCCGGACGACTGGTTGGGTCCTGTGTCACCCGTGAAGGTGTACACGGGATAGGAGTTGTAGGTCACCTGCCGCATCGAGCCCCGTGTGACGAAGCCGACGTGGCCCTTCACCCCGGCGCTGACCGCGATCGAGGTCGTCGAGGGTGCGACGAGCAGCGGCAGCCAGATCGTCGCGCACGTGCCGGTGCAGTGGATCTTGGCGCCCTTCTCGATGGAGAGCACGTAGAGCGAGAACGACGAGTGGTTCTCGAGCACGCCGGGCCACGCCGGGACGTTGGCGGACTGCAGCAAGGGGGGAACCGCCGTCGCTGCCGGCGTCTTCGCTGCGG
>DATBQT010000085.1:0-6028 GCA_036560685.1 Acidimicrobiales bacterium | reverse complement strand
ACCGCGCAGCAGCCAGACGGTGTGGCGGCGGATGAACCTCGACAACCGCGTCCACTTGTCGGTTGCGACCGCCGCCGCGACGAACGGGAGCCCGAGTCCAAGGCAGTAGACCCCCGACAGCAGGGCGCCGCGCCAGGCGGTCGCGCCCGCCGTCGCACCCGCGAGCCCGAGGATCGCACCGAGGGCAGGTCCGATGCAGGGCGTCCAGCTGATGCTGAAGAGCACGCCCAGCATCGCCGCGCCCCCGACCGTCGCCCGCGGCAGCCAGTGGCTCCGCACCTCTCGGTTGAGGAACGTGGCACCGGGCAGCCATCCGGCGAAGAACAGGCCGAGCACGATCGTGACCGCGCCGAGCACGATCGACAGCGTGCGCTGGTGCGCGTGAAGCGTCTGGCCAAGTCCCCCGAACACGGTGCCAATGGAGATGTAGACGATCGAGAAGCCGACGACGAACGCGATCGCCCCAGCGACCGCGCGGCTCACGTGGCGGGCCTTCGCAGGCGCGACGGCCTGGACGCCGGCCGCGCCCCCGAGGAACGCGACGTAGCCGGGGACCAGCGGCAAGACGCAGGGCGAGAAGAACGAGAGCAGTCCCGCCATGAACGCGAAGGACATCGCGAGCAGCGCCGAGCCGTGCTCCACGGTCGTCTGCACGGTGGAGATCACGTCGTCGGCGTCCCGGAGCGCCTGGGCACGTCAGCGCTCGAGCGCAGCACGGGCGGCTGCGCCCACGCGACCTGCGAGCACCCGGTGCAACTCGACGTTGGCGTCTCGGTCGGGCACGCGGGCAACCACAACCGTGACGCCGTCGGCAGCGAGCCCGGTCGCGAGCGCGGAGCGGACGCCGTCGAGATCCTTCGCTGCGTGCACCGTGGCGCCGTAGCCAGCAGCCACAGAAGCCACGTCGACGGTCGGCGGCGTCGCGAACAGCCGCTCGAAGGCGGCGGTCTCGACCGACGTGCGCTGCGCCAGGAACGAGAAGATGCCGCCACCGTCGTTGTCGACGACGAGGAGCACGCAGGTGCCGCCGTGCTGCCCGACCCCGTCAGCGAGCGCGCCCGCGTCGTGGAGGAACGCGAGATCGCCTAAGAGCCCGACCGACCGACTGCCCGCGGCAACGCCGAGGGCAGTCGAGACCACGCCGTCGATGCCGTTCGCGCCTCGGTTCGCGAACACGACCCGGGGCTCGCTCGTCGCAGCCCCGAACCACTCGAGGTCGCGCATTGGCATCGAGCTCGACACGACCAGCGCCACGTCAATCGGCAGCTCCCTGCTGGCGAGCCGCGCGAGGGACGGCTCGGTCAGCCCGTCGCTGAGCGCGGTCTCGAGCTCGCCCTGGACGGCGTCGTCGGCGAGGCGCCACGCACGGACGTACTCGTCGACCGGCTTCGCGGCGCCACGCACCGATCGCATGGCCGTGACCCACTGAGTCGGGGACATCTCCACCACCTCGGCCACAATCCCCGAAGGGTCGTTCGTAGACGCGGACGCCCCCACCTCGACGACGTGCGCCTGCCACTCCTCGATCGACTCGGCGAGCGCCTTGGACGACGGCGCGCCCCCGAGCGACACGACGACGTCCGGGCGCAAGCGCGTTCGGAGCGCTGGGTCTCGCAACACGAGGTCGAAGGACGAGACCACGTTCGGGTGCTCGCAGCGCACGCCGGAGAGGGGGTCGGCGAGGACCGCCCAGCCCCGTGCCGCGGCAAGGTCACGGACCGTCACGTCGTCGGTGCCGCGACCTGCGACGACGAGCACACGGCCTCGCGGTGTGCTCGGCTCACCTACGAAGCCCACGGCGGTGTCGACCGTCGTCCTCCACGGCTCGGACCCAGGCCGTCCGGATGGGACCTCGCCCGCAGGGGCGTCAAGTGGCTCGACCAGCGGGACGTTCAGGTGCACGGGTCCGGTGCGCGCGGCAGCCAGCACACGTGCGGCCAGTGGCCGCCACGTCCGTTCCGTCCCGGGCCGGATCGTCCCGGGGTCCTCGTAGCGGCGCACGCTGCCGCCGAAGAGCTTCACCTGGTCGATCGTCTGAGGCGCCCCGACCCCGCGCAACTCTGGCGGACGATCGGCGGTCACGATCACGAGGGGCACGCCGGCGAGGTCCGCCTCGACGACCGACGCGGTCAGCTCCGCGGCGGCGGTGCCCGACGTGACGACGACACCGACGGCCCTCCGGGTCGCCAGGGCGCGCCCGATCGCGAAGAAGCCGGCCGATCGCTCGTCGAGACGGACGTGCAGGCGCAGGCCCTTGGTCGCGAGCGCACCCAGGACGAGCGGCGTGGAGCGTGACCCCGGGCACACGACCACGTCGGTCATGCCTCCGCGGGCGAACTCGTCGAAGAGTGCCAGCGCGAAGGCAGACTGCGCAGTCGCCGTGCTCGGCGTGCCCGATACGCTCGGCGTCAATGTCGCCTCTCGGTGCCGAGCGCGCCGGCGACGGGGCGCTCGTCGTCGTGCTCCACGGCTTCACGCAGACCGCGTCGTCGATGCGCCCGCTCGCCGAACAGCTGGCAGCGTCCAGGTCGGTGCTCTCCGTCGACCTCCCAGGGCACGGGGCGTCGGCGGAGGTCTCGGGTGACCTCGACGAGACCGCGGCGCTGGTCGTCGAGTCGGCAGGCGGCGAACCCTTCGACCTGATCGGCTACTCGCTCGGTGGACGCGTCGCGCTCCACGTGGCGTGCCTCGCGGCGTCGGGGCTGCGGCGCACGGTTGCGATCTCGGCATCGCCGGGCCTGGAGGATCCCGATGCTCGTGCGCAGCGCCGCTCGCGCGACACCGCGCTCGCCGATGCCCTCGAAGCAGACGGGGACGTCGACGGCTTCCTGTCGCGATGGCTCGCCAATCCCTTGTTCGCGACGCTCAGGGATGCCGACGCCGGCGTAGAGGGTCGACGTGCAAATACCGCGGCAGGTCTCGCCGACAGCCTGCGTCGCTGCTCGCTCGGGGCGCAACGGTGGCTGGTGCCCGAGCTCTCGACGCTCGAGACACCGCTCCTCATGCTCGCCGGCTCGCGCGACGACCAGTTCCTCGCCCTCGCGTGCGAGGTCGCCGCACGGAACCCGGCCGCGGCCGCCGCCGCCGTGCCCGGCGCGGGTCACGTCTGTCATCTCGAGCAGCCCGCGATCACGTGGCGACTCATCGACGCGTTCCTCGGCTGATCACGCGGTCCACCACAGGCCGATCGCCAGGGCGATGCCAGCAGCGACCTGGACTCGCGCGGTGCCCACGAGCACCGGGAGGAGCCGAATGCCCTCGGCGCCTCCTCGTACCGTCCGCACCGGCGCGACGGCGAGGGGCGCCGCGACGAGCGTCGCGACCGCGCCGAGCCGCCATGCCGAGCACGCCACGGCGCAGCAGAACGCCGCGACGAGGAGCGCGACGTAGAGATCTCCTGCGCGATCTCGCCCAAGCCGGACCGCCGCGGTTCGCTTGTTCGCGCGCGTGTCGCCGTCGATGTCTCGGAGGTTGTTCGCGTTGAGCAGCGCGCAGCTGAAGAAGCCCATCGCGGCCCCTGCCACCAGCGAGAGCGCCGTCACACGGTGCGTCAGGCAGTACGTCGTGCCGGCGGTCGCGACGAGGCCGAAGAACACGAAGACGAACGGCTCGCCAAGTCCCTCGTAGCCGTACGGGCGCGGTCCGCCGGTGTAGCCCCATGCGGCCGCGAGCGCCGCAGCGCCGATCGCCAGCAGCCACCACGAGGTCACTGCGGCGAGCCACAAGCCGGCGACGCCGGCGACGCCGAACGCGACGATCGATGCCATCCTGACGCTTGAGGGGGTCGCGAGCCCTGACGCGACGAGGCGAATCGGCCCGACACGCCGCTCGTCGGTCCCGCGAACGCCGTCGGCGTAGTCGTTCGAGTAGTTGGCGCCGACCTGGAGCGAGAGCGCGACGACGGCGCACAGCGCGAGGCGTCCCCACAGCGTCGGGATCGGCCGTGCGGCCGCGGCGCCGACCGCGACGGGGATCACCGAGGCGGGCAGCGTGCGTGGTCGCGCGCCGACGACCCAGCGGGCCGTGCGGCCCGGTGCCGTCGTGGTCACGGCCGCTTCGGGAACCGCGAGAACTCGGGCGCGCGGTGCTCGACGAAGGCGTTGCGCCCCTCTTGTCCCTCCTCGGACATGTAGAAGAGCATCGTCGCGTCACCCGCGAGCTGCTGGATGCCGGCCAGGCCGTCGTCGGCGGCGTTGAACCCTGCCTTGCACATCCGCAGCGCGATCGGCGAGAGCGTCAGCATCTGGCGGCACCACGCCACGGTCTCGGACTCGAGGTCGGCGAGCGGGACGACGGCGTTGACGAGTCCCCACTCGAGGGCGGTTGCCGCGTCGTACTGCCGGCACAGCATCCACACCTCCTTCGCCCGCTTGAGTCCGATGGTCCGCGCGAGCAGCGACGAGCCGTAACCCGCGTCGAAGCTCCCGACCCTCGGGCCGGTCTGGCCGAACCGCGCGTTGTCTGCGGCGATCGACAGGTCGCAGACGAGGTGCAGGATGTGCCCGCCCCCGATCGCGTAACCAGCGACCATCGCGACCACGGGCTTGGGCAGCCGACGGATCTGGATCTGCAGGTCGAGGACGTTGAGCCTCCCCACGCCCTTGTGCGCCACGTCGTCGTCGCCGAGGTACCCGTCATCGCCACGAATCGTCTGGTCGCCCCCCGAGCAGAAGGCGTCGGGGCCTTGGCCGGTCAGCACCACGACGCCGACGTCGGTGTCATCGCGTGCGCGGTTGAAGGCGTCGGCGAGCTCGAAGAGCGTCTGTGGCCGGAACGCGTTTCGACGCTCGGGGCGGCAGATCGTGAGCTTCGCGATGCCGTCGGCGACGTCGTAGGTGATGTCGGCGTAGTCGCCGGACCGTGCCCACTCGGGCGCCTTGGCACCCCGGAAGCGCTCGACGGGGTCGACGGGCGCCCCAGAGATCACGGTCGCGAGGTCGTCGGGCATCGCGGCCACGCTACCGGCGGCGCCGCAGCGACCCGGGCGTCAGACGGGTGCGACCAGCAACCCCGGCTGCACGGCCCCTGGCACCTCTCGTGCGTCGTGTGCCGCGAGGCGGTCCAGGAGGTCGCGTCGCACGTCCGCCACGGCGGGATCGTCGAAGCGGTTGGCACGCTGGAGCGGGTCGCTGCCGAGGTCGTAGAGCTCGCCTTCGGTGCCGTCGTGCAGGGTCCCGACGTCGCACCGCGTGAGCAGCCACCCGTCGGCGACGACGGTGCGGAGGTGCACGTCGATGCCGAACAACGCCGAGTCCCACTCGGTGATCGCGGCGTCGAAGCCCCGCTGCGTCGCCTCGTCATCGGTGGCCGGCAGGGCTGTCGCCTCCATCCACTCGGGGACGGGGACGCCGGCGATCGAGAGGAACGTCGGTGCGAGGTTCACGAGGCCGACCGGCTCGGCGACCACCGACGGCGCAGTCGCCGCACACGGCGCGGGTCGCCAGATGAGCGGGAGCCTCAGCAGCCCGTCGGTGTGGTACGGGCCCTTGAAGAGCAGGCCGAAGTCGCCCTGCAGCTCGCCGTGGTCGGTGGTCACGATGACGTCGGTCCGTTCGGCGAACCCGAGGCGGCCCACCGCCGCGAGCACCCGGCCGATCGCCTCGTCGACGAGCTCGACCTCGATCGCATTGAGGGCGTTCACCTCGCGGACCTGGTCCGCGGTCATCGTGGCGGGTACCCACTTCGCGGGCGCCTCGTAGTTGGAGACGACCTCGCCCTCGTACCACTTGGACCAGTGTCGCGGCTTGTCGCGCAGGACGGCCTCGCGCGCCGACGCGTCCTCGATGTAGCCCTCGGGGAGGTCCACGTCGCGCCAGTCGACACGGTGTCGCTCGGACGCCGGCGGGTCCCAGGGGTGGTGCGGGTCGGGGAAGCTGACCCAGCAGAACCAGTCGTCGTCCTGGTCGAGGCCGTCGAGCCACTCGATCGTGCGGTCGGCGACCCAGTCGGTGTGGTACCACTCGCGCGGGATCTCGTTGTGGTGCGCCTGTGGCGCGCCGGTGTCGCCGCCGCCGATCGACGAGACCTC
>DATBQT010000084.1:0-12526 GCA_036560685.1 Acidimicrobiales bacterium | reverse complement strand
CTACGTCGGAACCGTGCTGCTCATCCGCAACGCCATGACCCAGCACCTCTCGAAGCCCAACTGGCTCGACGGGGCGGTCGCCGGGCTCGGCGCCGCCACGGTGTGCGCGGCCTTCGCGTTCCACAGCCTGCTCGGCCAGCTGGGTGACACGTCGGGCACGGTCGCGACCAACCTCTCCTATCCGATCGGCGACCTTCTCGTGCTGTCGCTCGTGATCGGGGGCACCGTCGTGCTCTCGGGCCGCTGGTCGCTCCCTTGGCTGCTCCTCACGGCGGGGATCACCCTCAACGTGGTCGGCGACACGTTCAACCTCTTCCAGGCATCGGAGTACTCGACGCGGCTCGGATCCACCTTCAACGCGATCGCGTGGCCCACCTCGATCCTGCTCATCGCGATGTCAGTGTGGCTTCGCCCCCAGGTCCGCGACCCGCTGCAGGTGCGCCGCGTCGCCGGCTTCGCGCTGCCGTCGCTCGCCGCGGCCACAGGGCTCGCCGTGCTGCTGGTCGGAACGGTCGAGTCCGTCTCCCGGGTGGCGATCGCCCTCGCGACGGCGACGCTGGTCGTCGTCGGGGTGCGTCTCGCGCTCAGCGCCCGCGACCTGCGCCTGCTCACCGAGGAGCGCCACCGCCAGGCGATGACCGACGAGCTCACCGGCCTGAGCAACCGCCGCCACCTCTTCCAGGTCCTGCAGGCGTACTTCTCCGAGCCTCTGGACGCGGGTCGGGAGCAGCGCAGGCTGGCGTTCCTCTTCATCGACCTCAACCACTTCAAGGAGCTCAACGACTCGTTCGGGCACCAGGCCGGCGACGAGGTCCTGCGCGAGCTCGGACCAAGGCTCACGAGGTCCCTGCAGGGAGCCGGGCTCGTGACGCGCATCGGCGGCGACGAGTTCGCCGTGACGCTCGTGGACGCCAGCCGAGACGACGCCACGACCCTCGCAGCCAGGATCCTCGAAGAGCTCGAGCGCCCCTTCGTCCTCCAGCAGACGTCCGTGACGGTGGGTGCCAGCATCGGCATCGCCCTGTCACCCGCGGACGCGGACGACGCGACGGGGCTTTTGTGGTGCGCAGACGTCGCGATGTACCGCGCGAAGCTCGGCGGTGTCGCCGTCGCCTACTTCGACGCGGAGCTCGACGGCGACGAGGACAAGCTCAGCGTCGCGCACGAGCTTCGCACCGCGGTCGAGGAGGGTGCGTTCGTCCTGCACTACCAGCCGCAGCTCGACCTGGCCACGGGCCGGATCGCCGGTGTCGAGGCACTCATCAGGTGGCCGCACCGCGAGCTCGGACTCATCCCGCCGCTCAACTTCCTCGGGCTCGCCGAGGAGGCGGGGCTCATGCGCCCCCTTACGGCGTGGGTCCTCGACACCGCGCTCGCGCAGTGCGCGGCGTGGCGAGAGGAGGGCCACGAGCTCACCATGTCGGTGAACGTCACGACCGGCAACCTGCTCGAGGACGACTTCTTGGACGTGGTCCTGCTCCTGCTCGCGCGACACGAGGTGCCGGCGAGCGCGCTGATCATCGAGATCACCGAGACGAGCATCATCACCGACATCGACCGGTCGAGGTCGGTGATCGAGCGGCTCCGCGATGCAGGCGTGACGGTGTCGATCGACGACTTCGGCGCCGGGTTCACGTCGCTCGCCTACCTCAGTGGGCTCGCGGTCGGCGAGCTCAAACTCGACCGCTCCTTCATCACCGGGATCGGCGCGGCAGGCCACGACCGCGAGCTGGAAGTCGTGCGCGCCACGATCCAGCTCGGCCATGACGTGGGGCTCCGCGTGGTCGCAGAGGGCATCGAGGACGAAGCGACGCTCGAGCTGCTCAGAGAACTCGGCTGCGACCTCGCCCAGGGGTACTACGTGAGCCTCCCGATGCCGGGCGAGCACCTCTCCTTGGGTCGCCGCGGCGAGGTGGTGTCGCGGCTCGTCCCCGTCGAGTAGCAGCCGGACGAAGCGGCTCGCTCAGCCGTCGAGCGGCGTGGGCGGTGGCTCGCCAGGCCCGAGGTCCACGACCTTGAACACCGGGCCGACCCATCCGCCCACGCCCTTGAGGATGTACGCGTCCCTGCTCATCGAGTAGCGGAAGAGCCAGCCGAGGCGGCGGATCGACGGCCGGCTGATCGGCCTGCGGCGGCGATGGATCGGGCGGTTCACGACTCGCCCCGGTGAGGTCCGCGTGTGAATACGACGAAGCGGCCGGCCCCGAGGAACGGACAACTCCAGGTCGCGCGCACACACCAGATATACCCTCGCCAGCACGGCCGCAGAACCGAACAATTATCTGTGAACGCCGCGCTGCTAGGTGGCGGGCGCCGCCCTCAGTGCCTGGTAGCGCACGACCGCCCAGTACAGCGACAGCAGGACCACGGCCTCGAGCGCCACGGCGATGACGCCCACCACGTTGGCGTGGCCGAAGGACAGGGCGATGACGGGCACCAGCTCGACGGCGAGCACGATCAGGCAGAGGATCGCCCACGGCCCGTACTGGCGCGCGGCGAGGGCGATCCGGCTCGACGTCTCGACGCCGCGATGCCAGTAGACGTTCAGGACCTCTCGCTTCTCTGCCCTCGAGCAGCTGCGGTAGACGTCGAGCTTCATCGTGACGACGTTAGCGACGCGCACGGCTGCCGTGGGGTGTTGCGTGGACAATTGACACGCCGTTGTGATCCACCGTCACCGAGCGCCCTGCCTACGACGTCATGCCCCCGAGGCCGACGAGGCCACGTGCGAGCTCGATCTCTCCCATGTGTCGCAGGCCGTGCTGGTAGAGCCAGCACTCGAAGCCGTCGAGCACCGTGATCCCCTCTGGCCCGGCCACCCGGGCGCTGAACGTCGAGGCGACGCGCTCGGGCAGCGGTCGGGCGATGACCACGCGACGCAGGTCGGCAGGGTCGATCGCGTCGAGGTGGGCCTCGGTCCGATCGAAGACGAGCCGCTGGTACGCCTTGAACGCCTCGTAGTCGCCGATCCGCTGGTGCGTCATCTCGTCGACCGTCCGCTCCTTGCCGTGGTCGTCGACGGCCATGCGGACCTTCTCCTGCCACGCGGCATCCCAGATCGGCGTCTCGCCGCTCAGGAGCAGGAACGACGCGTCGTGCATGTTCGTGTAGTGGAAGAGTGAGAAGGCGATCGGCAACACGCCGTCGCGCTCGAAGTGGTTCACGTGGTCGAGGTCCATGGAGTCGACCGCCTGGTAGTACAGCGAGTGCATCGCTCGCATCCGTCGCTGCAGCGACGAGACCACGAGCGATGCGTACGGGTCGTCGGTCACACCCAGCCTCCTGCGTAGGCGACGAACTGCCCCGTCGTGAACCGGCTGGTGCCGTCGAGGAACGGCATGCAGAACGAGGCGAACTCCTCGAGCGTCCCCAGCCTGCCGAGCGGGACCATGGACTCGACCTTGGCGCGCGACGCCTCGTCGGTGACGCGGTTGGCGGCGAGGAACCCGGGGAAGTCCATGAAGTTGGTCCCGACGGCGTTCACCTGGACGCCCGAGCGCGCCACCTCCGCCGCCACGTTGCGCGCGAGCATCGTCGCGCCGGCACGGGCCGCCGAGTACAGCGGCGCGCCGGGCGTCGGCCGCGCCGCAGCCGCGCTCGTGACGACGAGCACCTGGCCCTCGCCTTGCTCCACCATCACCGGCACCACGGCGCGCAAGAAGCGGTACGGCGCCTCGAGGCAGCCACGCACGACGCGTGCGAGGTCGTCGGGGGTCGAGTTCACGAACCTGCCGGTGACGATCGCCCCCGACGAGCCCGATGCGGCGTCGATCCGGCCGAATCGCTGCATTGCGGCGTCGACGAGCCGCTCTGCGGTTCCCTCGTCGGCGAAGTCGCTCCCCTTGTCGACCGCGACGACCGTGGCACCGAGGGCCTCGAGCTCGTCGACGAGGCCCTCTTGTGGATCGCCGACCACGAGGTCGTGGTCGCGCGCGGCGAGGAGTCGGCACAGCGCGGGCCCCACGTAGACGCTCGTCGCGTTCACGATCGCGACGCGACGTGGGGCTTGTGGCACGGCGACCTCAGTCCGCACGAGGCGGGCGCTCGCGCTTTCTGACAGCATAGGTGTCACTACGTGGCACGTCGAGGTGCCGCGCGGTGCGCGGACCGTCCGAATGAAAGGGGTGCGATGTCGACTCCCACCGGCGTCACCGACCCCATCGACGGACGAAGCGCGCGGCGCGACCGAAACCGCACCGCGGTGCTGGACGCCGTCCTCGAGCTGTTCGCGGAGGGCAACCTGTCGCCGTCTGCCGACGAGGTGGCGCGCAGGTCGGGCGTCTCGTTGCGCTCGGTGTACCGCTACGTCGAGAACTCCGACGACCTCATCCGCGCCGCCGTCGAGCGACGACGCGAGCAGGTCGCGCCGCTGTTCGAGATCGACCGGCTCGGCGAGGGCCCACTCGCCGAGCGGATCGCGGTCCTCTGCCAGACCCGTGTCGACGCCTACGACGCCATCGCCCCGACCGCCCGCGCCTCGCGGGCCCGCGCGTACACGAGCTCGGTCCTGCGCGAGCAGCTCGATGCCGCAAGCGGACTGATGCGCGATCAGGTCGTCGCCCAGTTCGCCCCCGAGCTCCAGGCGATGGACGCGTCCAGCCGAGCCGCCGTGCTCGCCGCCGTCGACGTCCTGTGCCTGCCCGAGACGATCGAGCACTACCGCCAGCGGCGCCGCCTCACCAACCGAGAGACCGCGACGATGCTCGGCGGGGCGATCGGTCGCCTCTTCGAGCCCGCAACATGACCCTGCACGCCCCGGCGCGCCCGTGACACCCGAGGGGCCCTTCGAGGGCGTGATCGGCCGGACGGTCGGCGAGTCGACGCCGTCGTGGCCCGCGCGGCCGCACCCCGGCCCCGACGCACCCAACGTCGTGGTGGTGCTCATCGACGACCTGGGCTTCTCGCACTTCGGCTGCTACGGCTCGTCCATCGAGACCCCGAACATCGACCGGCTCGCCGCAGGCGGGCTTCGGTACACGAACTTTCACGTGACGCCGCTGTGCTCCCCGACTCGCGCAGCGCTGCTCACCGGGCGCAACCACCACGAGGTCGGCATGCGCTCGATCGCGAACTTCAACACTGGCTTCCCGAACATGCGCGGCGAGATCTCCCACGGCGCGGCGACCATGGCCGAGGTGCTCCGCGACGAGGGGTACGCGACGTTCGCGGTCGGCAAGTGGCACCTGTGCCAGATGGAAGACGCGTCTGCGGCGGGGCCCTTCGACCAGTGGCCGTGCCAGCGGGGGTTTGACCGCTACTACGGCTTCTTGGACGGCGAGACGGACCAGTTCTTCCCCGAGCTGACCGCCGACAACCACCGTGTCGAGCCGTGGGGCGGGCCAGCGGACGGGTACCACCTGAGCGAGGACCTGGTCGACCACGCGGTCTCGCTCATCCACGACACGACGTCAGTCCGCCCCGACCGCCCGTTCTTCTTGTACCTCGCGTTCGGCGCGACGCACGCCCCGCACCAGGCGCCGGCGGCCTACGTGGACAAGTACCGCGGCAGGTTCGACGACGGGTGGGACGTGGCCAGGGACGCCTGGTTCGCGCGCCAGCTCGAGATGGGCCTCGTGCCGCCCGGGACCCAGCTCGCACCGCGCAACCCCGGCGTCGAGCCGTGGGACTCGCTGCCGGAGAACCACCGCCGCCTCGCCGCGCGCCTCCAAGAGGCGTTCGCTGGGTTCTTGGAGCACACCGACGCGCAGATCGGCCGGCTCGTCGACTCGCTCGACGCGATCGGCCAGCTCGACAACACCGTGGTGCTTTTGTGCTCGGACAACGGCGCGAGCCAGGAGGGCGGGCCGTTCGGGGTCCTGCACGAGATGAAGTACTTCAACTTCATCGTGGAGACGCCCGACGAGGCGATCGAGCGGATCGACGACATCGGCGGGCCGCGCAGCCACACCAACTACCCCTGGGGCTGGGCGCAGGCCGGCAACACGCCGTTCAAGTGGTACAAGCAGAACACCCATGAGGGCGGCGTCCACGTCCCGCTCGTCGTGCACTGGCCACGGGGCATCGACGAGGCCCAGCGCGGCACGGTGCGCCACCAGTTCCACCACGTGAACGACGTCGCGCCGACGATCTACGACCTCGTCGGCGTCGAGGCGCCCGTCGTCTACCGAGGCGTCAAGCAACTCGCCGTGACAGGCACCTCCATGCGCTATACGCTCGCGGACCCCGCGGCACCCAGCCACAAGACGGTCCAGTACTTCGAGATGATGGGGCACCGCGCGATCTGGGCCGACGGCTGGAAGGCGGTCACCCGCCACACCCCGGGCGTCGCGTTCGACGACGACACCTGGGAGCTGTACCACGTGGACGTCGACCGCTCCGAGTGCCACGACCTCGCTGCGGCGGAGCCCGAGCGGCTCAGCGAGCTCGTCGCGCTCTGGTGGCGCGAGGCGGATGCCCACGGCGTCCTGCCGCTCGACGACCGGACCGTCGAGCTCTTCGGGGCCAAGTTCGGCGAGCACGCCGTGCACCGCCTCGACCGCCACTACACCTACCGGCCCCCGGTCTCGCCGCTGCCCTCCCAGGCAGGACCCGCGATCGGCGCACGCAGCTGGGACATGGACGCCTCGATCGAGCGGCACCACGGCGCCCAGGGCGTGCTCTTCGCGACGGGCACTGAGAACTCCGGGCTCAGCCTCTTCGTGCTCGATGACCTGCTCGTGTTCGACTACAACTTCTTCGGCGAGCACCATGTCGCGACCTCGGTCGTCCCCGTCCCGGTCGGCCGAAGCGTGGTGGGCGTCCGCTTCCGGCGAGACGACGCGAGCGCGACGGCGACGCTCCACGTCGACGGCGAGCCGTGCGGCGTCGTCGCGATCCCGACGGTGATGCGGATCATCTCGAGCGTCGGCGCGTCCGTCGGCTACGACCACGGCTCGGCGGTGAGCGACCGCTACGACGCGCCCTTCGCGTTCGAGGGACGCCTCGAGCGGCTCGACGTGCAGCTGCTCACGCGCCAGCCGGACGACGCGGCGGCGTCCGAGGCGCGCGCAGCGATGTCCCGGCAGTAGAACCACGTCTCGGGCGGGTCTGGCCCATAGGGTTGCGCCAGTGACGCGACGAACCGGATCCCTTCGTCGCGCCGCCGCTGCGGTGGCGCTCCTCGGCGCGGGCGTGACCCTCGCCGCGTGTGCGACGCCGACGTCGTCTTCGACCTCGACGACCACCACCACGACGGTCAAGCCGGTCGCGAACTGCCCGCTCACGGGGACCCCTGCGCCCAACGGCGTGCCACGACGTCCCGCGATCGCCTTCAAGGTCGACAACTACGGCCTCGGGCCCGCGCCCAACAACGCACGCCCCCAGAGCGGCCTCGACTTCGCCGACATCGTCTTCGAAGAGCAGGTCGAGGGCTCCATCACGAGGTACGCCGCGGTGTTCCAGTGCCACCAGCCGCAGGGTCTCATCGGCAACATCCGCTCGGCGCGCCAGGTCGACATCGGGCTGCTCAGCGAGCTCGACTCGCCGCTGCTCGTCCACGTCGGCGGGATCGCCCCGGTGATCAACAACATCGACAACTCCACGCTGGTCAACATCGACCTCGGCAACTATCCGCAGGCCGAGGTCATCAACCCAAACCGCGTCCCCCCCTACGCCGACTACTCGACGACACAGAAGGTCTGGCGCCTCCGACCCGCGCGCACCGTGCCGCCCGCCCCGGTCTTCACCTACTCGACGCTCCCTTCGGGCGGGCGCCCGTCAAGCGGGGTCCACCTCAACTGGTCCTTCACGTCGGACATCTACTGGAAGTGGAACAAGTCGACCGGTACGTGGCTGCGCTACTACAACGTGAACTCCGGTGGCACCCCGCAGCTGCAGGCCGACGTGCTGTCCGACGGCGTCCAGAACCAGGCGCAGAACGTCGTCGTCCAGGTGGTCCACATCACCTACGGGCCGTGGCTCGAGAACTTCGAGGGCGGCTTGGAGGCCCAGGCGAAGATCGCCGGCGCGTCGGGCGTCGCCTACGTGTTCCGCAACGGGCGGATGATCAAGGGAACCTGGACGCACGGCGCGCTGACCAGTCCCACGATCTTCCGCGACGCGTTCGGCAAGGTCATCCCCCTCGCGCGCGGCCGCACCTGGCTCGAGCTCTACCCCGACGTCAAGGCCGTCGTGCCGACCTTCCCCAAGGCCTGAGCAGCCAACGAGGCACTCGTGCACGCTCGTCGCGCGGCTCAGTGCGACAGCGCCGAGATGCCCATGGAGATGAGGATCACGGCGGCGACGAAGCCGACCGCGAGGCCGAGGACCTTGAGTGCCCGACGATTCGAGCCCAGGTTGGCGGCCTGGCCCAAGAGGAGCCACCGGCGCTGCTCGGTGCCGGCTGGGCTGAACGGGTCGGCCTCGAAGCCGCTTCCCTCCTCGGGCCACATGACCGGCGGGGTCTCGTCGGCTTGCACGACGCGCTCCTCGCGCGGCCGGTGGCGACGTCGCTTGGAACCTGCGGACCCCACAGCTGCACCGTAGGCGCAGGGGCCTTTGGGTCAGTGAGCCGGCGCGCGGCGCGCGACCGCGAGGCCACGGAAGACGGCCTGGTGCGCACAGAGGATGCAGAGTGCCATCACGACGGCACCGGCCACGTCGATCGCGCCGGCGTGGAAGAGGTCGACCTGGCCCGCCCGGACGTGGAGCTGGCCGTCGAACAGCCACAGGCAGGCCCCGACGAAGAACGCCGACATCGCCACCGACGCGGCCTGCCCGACGCGCAGCTCGTAGCGAACGGCGCGCTCGGACAGCTCGAGGCGGCGCAGCACCGTCGCGGTCGCTGCGGCGAGCGCCACGATCGCGACGGGGCTCATCGCCATCCACACGACCTCGGTGACCGGGAAGCTCGACAGCGCGCCCGGGTGCGCCCAATAGGAGGTGACGCCGAGCGTGGCGGCCCAGAAGAAGGCGGCGACGCCACCGGGCACGAGCCCTTGGTTCGCCCACGGGTGCCCCCCGGTCCCGGGCCAGCCGTCCTCGAAGACGTGCGCGCCGACCACGAGCACCACGACGGCGATGCCCGCCACGCACAGCGGCACGACGAGCCGACGGCCCGATCCCCGCGCGACTCGCGACGCGGCTGCCACGAGCAGCGGGACGACGGCGAGCACGCCCAAGGCGACGAGCACGGCCACGCAGCACGACATCAGCTCGATCGCCAAGGTCGTTGGGTGCGATCGCGGCGGCGACCACTGCCAGCCGATGACGAGCTGGGACCACATCGCAAGGCCGAACGCGAGGAACGCGCACATGGATCCCGCAACCCACGCGAGGCTCGATCGCACCTGCAGCGACTCGTCGCGAAGCGTGCCGGCAAGCCCGGCGCGCGACGCTCGTGCGAGCACGCCGCTCCAGGCGACGTCGACCGTGCGGCGCACCGACACCGCGCGCTCGTCGAGCTCGCACTCGAGCATCGCGCAGAACTCCTCGCCGTAGCGATCGCGCCACGCGCGTGGATACCAGCGCACCAGGCGCCGCGCCCGCCGCTCGGTCGCAGTACGGGCGATCGTCACGCGTTGCCCCACGAGACACCGAGGCGCCGGAGGCCCTCGTCGGCGACGCGCCGTTGGGCGTCGAGTTGCGCGCGGAGCGCGACGGCGCCGGCAGCGGTGAGCTGGTAGGGCCGGCGCCGGTCGTCGCTCGGGACGGACTCGATGAGGCCCTGGGTCTCGAGGCGTCCGAGTGCCTCGTAGAGCGTGCCCGGCGCGAGGCGCACGTCCGCCATCGACTCGATGTCCTTGGTGAGCGCGTAGCCGTGCTTCGCGCCGCCCGCGAGGCTCGACAGGATCAGCGTCGCCGGCCCCGCGTAACGCCCGAGCGAGCCGAGCGCCTTGTCGCCGGTGCCAGAGCCCCCTGCCATGGGCACCATCATATATCGCCCTCCGATCTATCGGCTTCCAGAGCGTGAGGGCCTAGATGGCTCGCCGTACGATGCGTCCGTGGTCGACCGCCGCCTGCGCGACGACCAGGTCGACCACTACGCGGTGCACGGGTGGCTCTTGGTCGACGACCTCATGGACGGCTCGGTCGATGCGCTGCAGGCCGAGGTCACCCGGATCGCCGCCCTCGGGCCGGAGACCGGGGTGCTCCACCACCGCGAGCTCACCGACGCGGGACCACGTCTCGCACGAACGGAGGACTTCACGCCGTCCAGTCCGCTCCTCTCGGACCTGCTCCGGAGCGGCGCGATCCCCGAGGTGGCGGGTGAGCTGCTCGGCGAGCCAGCGCTCCTCTACAAAGAGAAGATCAACTACAAGGCCGTGGGCGGCGCGGGATTCTCCCCGCACCAGGACAAGCCCGCCTACCCCTTCGTCGACGTCGTGCTCAGCGTGATGGTCGCCGTCGACGACGCGACGATCGACAACGGCTGCTTGTTCGTGGCGAGCGGCCAACACCACGAGCTGCTCATCCAGGACGACCTTGGGTGCGTCGCGGCCGAGGCCGCCGACCGTCTCGACTGGGAGCCTGTCGAGCTCATGGCTGGCGCCACGCTCTTCTTCGACGCGCTCCTGCCGCACAAGAGCGGTGCGAACCGCTCGACGCACGATCGCCGGGCGCTGTACCCGACATACAACGGGGTGTCGGAGGGCGACCTGCGCGACGCGTACTACGCAGAGAAGCGAAGGGCCTTCGACGAACCCGATGACACCGGGCGCGTGCGTCTGTCGCTCATCGGCGACTTCGAGGGCCGGCCCGCATGACCGTGCCGGGCACGGTCGCCGACCTGCTCGAGCTCTACGAGCGCCTCGGCGACGCGCACTACGGCGAGGACGTGAGCCAGCTCGACCACGCGCTGCAGACAGCCGAGCTCGCCGTCGCAGCGCAGGCCGAAGACGAACTCGTCGCAGCCGCCCTCCTCCACGACGTCGGACACCTCATCGGCAGCCCCGATGCGGTTGGCACCCTCGCCTCCGGCGTCGACGACCGCCACGAGGCCATCGGGGCGCGCGTGCTGGCGCCGATCCTTGGAGCCAGTGTCGCAGGGCCGGTCGCGCTCCACGTCACGGCGAAGCGGTGGCGCTGCGCGGTGGAGCCTGACTACGCCGCGTCGCTCTCAGCGGCGTCGACGGCGTCGCTGCGTGCGCAAGGCGGCCCGCTTGATGCGAGCGCACAGCGCCGGTTCGCGTCGAGCCGGTCCTTTGATGCCGCGCTCCGGCTGCGGTCGTGGGACGACCTCGCGAAGGACCCGACGGCCACCCCCACGCCCCTCGCCTCCTACGAGCCGCTCCTGGTCAGACTGGCCGCCGCGCACCGCGTCGCCTGAGTGGCATGGGCGCGGGCGGTCAGCGGCCGATGAGTGCCAGCGTGCGGCCGCCGTTGATGTTGCTCTCGCCGACTGCGATCCATGTGGTTGGAGAGGACTTCGCAACGGCGTAGAGCTCGTTGGTGGACGCCACCCTGTTGGGGGTCGAAACGACGGTCCATCCCACGCCCTTCCACCGCTCGATCAGCGCGCGACCGAGCATGCCGGAGTTCGTAGCCCCAACCGCCAGGCATTCGGCCGACTGGTCACACGAGATCCCCGAGAAGACCGAACGCATCCCGAGGTTCGGCGTCGCCGAGACGTCCCAGCGCGCGCCGCGCCATGTCTCGATCGTTGTCCATTCGGTGCCGCCGTTTTGCCGGTGGCCTGCGGCCTGGCAGAGGACCGCCGACACGCATGAGATCCCATACAGCGCGGTTCCCGTTGTGCCCGAATTCGGGCTGGACATGACCACCCACTTGGTGCCCGTCCAGCGCTCCACGAGCGTGCTCGGCTGCACCCCGTTGGGATAGTGAAAGCCGACAGCGAAGCACATCGTCGCCATAGGACAGGACACGCCCTGGAGGTAGTTGTCGCCTGAGGCATTTGGACTTGGGACCACCGTCCACCGGGTCCCGTTCCAGTGCTCGATCAGCGCCTGGGAAGACTGCCTCAGCGCCGACCGGCCGACCGCCCAGCACGACGTTGCGCTGAGGCAGGTGACCCCGTAGAGCGAATTGTCGCCCGCGATGGCGTTCGGGGTCTTCACGACGATCCATGCACGCACGCGCCAGAGTTCCGACAAGGTCCGCTCGACGCTGCCGACCGTCCTCAGGCCCACCGCCATGCACATCGTCCGAGTCGGACACGAGATGGCGTTCAGTGAGTCGAATCTCCCGACGCCGTTCGGACTCGGCCAGACCGACCACGTGCCGAGGTGCTCGCTCTCGACCAGGGTGCGCGTCCCTGGGGCGGTGGTCCTCCACCCCACCTCGAAGCACATCGTCGCAGTCGGACACGCGACCGACTCGAATCGGTTCTCGAGGGAGCCGACGTTGCGGCTCGGCGAGATCACGAATCCACGTGGGCTCACGATCGCGCCTGCGGCGATCGGCAGGACTGCCAGCGCAAAGGCCGCGACCACTGTCGCAGCGAGGGCCGAGGTGGCCGGTCCCACGCCCGGCAAGCGAGCGCGCGCGCTGCGTGCGGACAGGGCGTGAGATTCGTCGCGCATGGTCCCCCAGTCGGACAACACGACTCGAACATCGCGAGTCCAGCGAG
>DATBQT010000083.1:0-7853 GCA_036560685.1 Acidimicrobiales bacterium | reverse complement strand
GCACGCCCAGTAGAGGTCCGCCTCCGAGCCGGGCGTGCACTGCCGCGTCACCCCGTCGGCGGTGACCACGGTCACCGCCGCGACGTTGTCGGCAGCGAGGCCGTAGCGCCGCGCGAAGACGCCGACGCCGCCGCCGAGGGTGAGCCCAGCGATGCCGACGGAGGGGCACGAGCCGCCGGGGACGAGTTGGCCAGCGTTGCCCAGCGTGTTGTAGACGTCGACGAGCCTCGCCCCCGCGCCGACGTGGGCGATGCCGCCCGGTGCCGCAGCGGGGGTGACGCCTCGCATGTTCGTCACGTCGATCACGAGACGGTTGTTGCCACTCGAGTACCCGCCGTAGCTGTGCCCGCCCGACCGCGGTGCGACCGCGTAGCCGTGGTCCCTCGCGAAGCCGAGCGATCGCGCGACGTCCGAGGGGGTCGCGCAGTAGGCGATGGCGACGGGGGACAGCGAGTCGAACTTCGGGTTGTAGAGCAGGTGGCCGAGCGGGTAGCCGGGGTCGCCGCGCCGCACGAGCCGGCCCGAGAGCGACGCGGCGAGCTGGCGCCACGTCGCAGGCGTCGCCGGGGTGACCGCGGGGCGGGCCGGCACCGTCGTGGTCGGAGGGGCTGACGAGCCCCCGCAGTCCGAGAGGCCCGCGCCCACGACGAGCCCGGCTGCCCCGACGGCCGTCGCCCTGAGCAGGTCCCGACGGTCGATTCGCACCTCCGGAATGTACGTCTTGGGACCGCGGAGGCGGCGTGTGGGGCACCCGAAGCGACCCCCTTCGCCGAGCCCGTAGAATGGGACGCTATGGCGATGGCTGCGAGCACGAAGGATACGACGGCGCTCTCGGATGCGGAGCTCGTCGAGATGGCGGATCTGTGCGTGGACCGCGACCCGAGGTTCGACATCGGGTTCCTGTCCAAGCAGCGCGAGGACTGGGTGCTGGTCACCATGGTCCGGGAGGGCACCAAGTTGCGCGGGTACTCGTTCTGCACCCTCGAGCGCATCGGTGGCACCCCGTCGCTTCTGATCGGCGTGGCCCTGGTTGACCGCAACGCCAAGTCGGACCAGACCCTCAAGTGCCTGCTCGCCGACCAGTTCCGCCGCGCGCTGCTCGCCTTCCCCGACGAGGACGTGCTCTTGGGGCTCCGCCTTGCGACCGCCGACGGCTACCGCGCCTTCACGGGCCTCCAAGAGGTCGTCCCGCGCTGCGATCACCGCCCGACCGGTGAGGAGCGCGCCTGGGCCCGACGCCTCGCGAAGCGCTTCGGCAACGAGAAGGGCCTCGACGACCGCACCTTCGTGCTCGCCTACGACGCGAACCCCGTCGGCGGCCTCGACTACGTCGTCGCCAAGGCCGCGCTGCCCGAGGGCGCCGAGGCACTGTTCAAGCCGGTCAAGTCCAACCGCGGCCAGCGCCTCGTGGCGTTCGGCTGGGCGATGGCCGAAGACCTGGCGAAGGGCAAGCTGACCAAGTAGCCCGGATCACCCCTTGGGGAGGATCCCGACGCAGAGCTTGTAGCAGTGCCCGTCGAGCGGCTGGCTCAGCGCGGTGAGCAGGTAGCGCGGCTTGAAGCCGAGCGCGACGGCGAGTTCCTTGCCGCTCAGGCGATCGCGCCGGGCGGCGTCGAGCGACCGCACGGCGTGGCGGTCCTCGAGCGCCATCCAGACGTCGTCTCGCTCCCAGCCGAACCGCACCCAGGTGGTGCCGTCCTCGCGTCGCCGCAGCAGCTGCGGCCCGCGCTCGGGCACGATGAGCCCGACGCTCGGCCGATCGCCCCGCAGCTCCCAGTAGGGCGCGGACGGCCCCCGGAACCCGAGGAGCGGGCCGTCGGGCGGGGCCTGGAGCTTTCGCAGGCGGCGGCGGACCGCCCCGCCGTGCAGCGAGCCGACGAGCCGCGGGAGGTGGTCGAGGGTGACCGCCTCGGGCTGGGCGGTGTCGTCGCGCTCGGGGTCGCTCGCCAGGATCACCTCGACGACGTCGAAGGCGGCGAGGTCCGGGAGAGCCGCGTCGTGCCAGGGCACGCGGAGCCGGACCATGGCCGACGAGGCGAGGTCGATGCCGGTCGTGTCCTCGACGGTGCAGGAGAGCACGAGGACCAAGAGCCTCGCGCCGGACGACACGTCGATCTGGTCTCGTGCCGGGAGCTCTCGGATGAGCTCTCGTGTCGCGCTTGCCGCGGCGTCGCGCGAACGGACCAGCCCTCCGGACATCAGACGCCTTCCTCCCAGCGCGCCGCGGTCGCGAGCGCGGCCGCAACGCTACTCACCTCGCGGATCGGCGCCTCGCACGTCGCGTGACGGCACACATAGACGAGTCCCGCCTCGCGCCCGTCGAGGAGCGAGAGCGGACCTTGGCCGTGGGCGAGCACGCTGAACGGCGGCACCGCGGCGCGAGCTGCTTCGAGCGCGTCGCCGCGCGGCCCCGGCACGGCGACCTCGACGCCGTCTGCGAGCAGGCACGCCGCCATCGTGAGCGAGGCCGCGGCGTGGGGCTGCGCATCGAGGAGGGGCTCGCCGAGCTCCACGAGCCGGTCCGCCACGGCGAGTGCGTCCAGGTCGCCCGTGAGCATGCCGAGCCGCGCGATCGCGAGCGCGGCGGCCGACGACCCCGACGGCACCGCGCCGTCGAGGACGTCCTTGGCGCGAGCGAGCAGGGTGCCCGCGTCGCGATGCGACTGGAACAGGCCCCGACCGGACGAGGGCGACGAGCGAGTTGGGCGCTCGCCGTCCCAGTAGCCGTCGAGGAGGTCGCTGAGCACGCCTTCTGCCGCCTCGAGGTGCGCGGCGTCGCCGTCGAGCTCGAACAGCGAGACGACCGCGTCGAGGAGCCACGCGAGGTCAGCGCTCGTGGCGAGTGGTGCGTCGTCGCCGGCGCGCCTGCGCCACCGCCCGCCCTCGAGGTGCGTCGAGCGAAGCGAGGCCACGAGGGAGCGCGCCTCGTCGCCGTATCGCTCGTCGTCGAGGCGCCATGCGGCCTCGGCGAGCACCGACGCGATCATCGCGTTCCACTCGAGGAGCACCTTGTCGTCGATGGCCGGCTGCGGACCATGGGCGCGGGCGTCTCGCAGCGCCACGCGCACCGCTGCGTCCTCGTCGGTGCCGACCACGTCGCCGTGGGGCCCGAGGCGCGGCACGCTCCCGCCTTCGATCCGGCCGAGGTCGTCGAGCCCGTATCGCTCGACCGCGTGGGAAGCGAGGGCGCCAAGGCCGGCCTTGTCGAGGATCGCTTGCGCGCGCGAGGCGGTGATCACGATGTGCGCGCCCTCCACGCCGTCGGCGTCGGCGTCGATCGCCGAGGCGAACCCGTCGCGCACGCGCATCGAGTCGAGCACGAAGTCGAGCGTGCGCCGCGCGACCCACTCGTAGTCGGCACGGCCCAGCCATGCGGCTGCCCGTAGGTAGGCGCGAGCGAGCAGCGCCTGATCGCTCAGCATCTTCTCGAAGTGCGGCACGTCCCAGTTCGCGTCGACGCTGTAGCGCGCGAACCCGCCGGCGACGTGGTCGAAGAGGCCGCCGCGCGCCATCGCGTCGAGCGTCGTGGTGGCCATCGCCGCCGCGTCGGGGCGACCGGCGGCGATGCTGAAGGCGGCGCACGCCTCTACCCACGTCGCGTGCGGGAACTTGGGCGCGGGCGAGAAGCCGCCGAGCGATGCGTCGAAGCGCGCCGCGAGGGCGTCGACGAGGTGCGTGAGCCGTGCGCGCGCGCCGGGCGCCGGGCCGGCGGGCGTGAGCCTGTCGAGCAGCGTCGCCTCGGCGCGCACGGCGTCCGCGAGGTGGTCCGCCTGGGCCAGCACCGCGTCGCGACGGTTCGCCCAGACGTCGGCCACGGACGAGAGGATCTCGGGGAAGCCCGGCTGGCCGTGCCGCGGCGCCGGTGGGAAGTAGGTGCCGGCGAAGAACGGCCGCCCGTCGGGGGTGAGGAACACGGTCATCGGCCAGCCGCCATTGCCGTTCATCGCCTGGGTCGCCGCCATGTAGAGGGCATCGACGTCGGGACGCTCCTCGCGGTCGACCTTGACGGGCACGCACGTCGCGTTGAGCTGGGCGGCGATGGTCGCGTCCTCGAAGCACTCGTGCGCCATCACGTGGCACCAGTGGCACGCGGCGTAGCCGATCGAGAGCAGCACGGGGACGTCTCGCTTGGTCGCCTCCGCGAAGGCCGCCTCTCCCCAGGGCCACCAGTCGACCGGGTTGTCGGCGTGCTGGCGGAGGTAGAGGCTCGCGGCACCCGCGAGTCGGTTCACGTCGGGATGCTACGCGTGGGGGATGGGAGCCAATTTGGACGTTGTCAGTCGGGATCGTCGTCGAGCGCCCGAAGCACGCAGAACTCGTTTCCTTCCGGGTCGGCCAGCACCACCCAGGTCACGTCATCGCCCTGTCCGATGTCGACGCGCGTCGCGCCGAGCCCCTCGAGACGCGCGACCTCGGCCGCCTGGTCCAGCGGGCGCAGGTCGAGGTGGAGCCGGTTCTTCACGCGCTTGGCCTCTGGAACGCGCAGAAAGAGGAGGTCGGGGACGACGCCGTCTTCGACGCTCGCCTCGGGCGGCTCGACGGCGACCTCATCGCCGTCATCGTCCTCCTCGTTGCGGCGCCATCCGAGCGCCGCCTCCCAGAACTGGGCGAGCGCCCGAGGATCCTCGGCATCGATGGTGAGGCACTGGATCCTGAGCACGGCTTGACACTACGGCCGACACGCGCACTCTGCTCGGCGAACCGACCACGTGGCCCAGTAGGTTTCGCGCGATGCAGCTCAGCGTCGCGGGCAAGGTGGCGCTCGTCACGGGCGGGAGCCGGGGGATCGGGCTCGCGATCGCTCGGTCGTTCTGCGAGGCCGGCGGCGACGTCATGCTCGTCTCGCGCAGCGCGGAGAACCTCGAGGCCGCCGCTGCGTCGTGCGAGGGGCTGCGAGGAGGCGTCGCCTGGACGGTCGGCCACGTCGGACGCTCCGAGCAGGCCGACGCCGCGGTCGCCGCGACGATCGAGCGGTTCGGTGCCGTGGACGTCTTGGTGAACAACGCCGGCACGAATCCGTACATGGGACCGCTCCTCGGGATCGACGACGTCAGGCTTCAGAAGACCTACGAGATCAACCAGGCGAGCGTGGTCACGTGGTCGCGCGCGGCCTGGTCGCAGTGGATGCAGGCACACGGTGGGTGCATCCTCAACATCGCCTCGATCGGCGGGCTCGGGCCGGAGCCGCAGATCGGGTGGTACAACGCGACCAAGGCGGCGGTCATCCACCTCACGCGACAGCTCGCCTACGAGCTCGCCCCGACCGTCCGGGTGAACGGGATCGCCCCGGGGCTCGTGCGAACCGAGCTCGCGCGCGGGCTCTGGGAGCATCACGAAGAGCGCGTGGCCGAGCACATCCCGCTTCGGCGCATCGGCGAGGTCACCGACATCGCACCCGTTGCGCTGCTGCTCGTCTCCGACGCGGCGTCGTGGATCACCGGGCAGGTGATCGTCGTCGACGGGGGGACGACGGCGCAGCCCTCAGGCGGGGTGGGCTGACCGCTCGAGGTCCCGGCGCACGACCTTGCCGGACGGACTGCGAGGCAGCGTCTCGAGCACCACGAGCTCCTTCGGCGCGGCCCACGGTGGCAGCTGCGCGGTCACATGGTCGCGCAGCTCGTCGAGCGTCGGCGGCGCACCGGCCGCGACGACGTAGGCGACCACCCGCTCGCCCCACTCGGGGTCCGCCCGACGCCACACCGCAACCTCAGCCACGCGCGGGTGGCCGGTCAGCACGCGCTCGACGTCGGCGGGCCACACCTTCTCGCCGCCGGTGTTGATGACGTCGGCCACCCTGCCGTGGACCGCGACGACGCCGTCGGTGACGCTGCCGGCGTCGCCGGTAGCGAGCCATCCGCTCGTGCCGTCGGGCCCAACCGCGTCGATCGGCTCGCCGTCTCGGTAGGCGCGGGCCTGCATCGCGCAGCGGACGAAGAGCTCGCCCGCGAGCTCGGCGACCTCGACCCCCTCCAGGGGGATCCCGTCGTAGACGACACCTGAGCCCGTCTCGGTCATGCCCCAGGTGACGACCGTGTTCGACGGCCGCTCCGTCGGGGGGCTCGCGCCCCCGAGCACGATGGTGCGGAACGCCAAGGGGTCCTCGAGCCGTCGCATCGCCGCGGCCACGAGCGACACGAGGGTCGCTCCCCGCGCCGCCGCGTCGGCCACGGCGAGGTGGTCGAACCCGGCGTGGACCTCGAGCGGCGTCGAGGTGAGCAGTGCCCTCGTGACGACCGAGAGCCCACCGACGTGCGCGCACGGCAGGCAGCACAGCCAACGGTCCTCGGTGCTGACGCCGAGTCGCCGCGACGTCGCCGTCGCGCTCGCGGCGACGGCGGCGTGCGTCAGCACGACCGCGCGTGGGGCGGCGGTGGAACCCGACGTCGTGACGGCGAGTGCGTCGCCCGTCTCGACGCCAACGCCACCTGGCACGGGCGCCTCGACGACCTCGCCGTCCACCCGTCGGACGATCCGCGTCGGCGCGAGCGCCGAGAGCTGGGCGTCGCGGGCGGGACCGGAGAGCCGCGCGTCGATCACGCACGCCGCGTCGCCGCGCTCCCAGATCGCCTCGAGCATCGAGGGGAACGAGTCGTCCTGCACGACGTCGATCGCCACGAGCTCCGGCACGGACGCACCCTACGATCCGGGCCCGTCACGATGGTGCAAGATGTCCGTGATGGCGACGGTCAGGCACCACGTCGTCGTCGATGCGCCCGCCGACGACGCATGGACCCTGCTCGGTGACCCGACGCGGCTCACGGAGTGGTTCCCTGGCGTCACCGCGTGCGTGGTCGAGGGGACGACACGCACGATCACGCTTGCGACCGGGCTCGTGATGCCCGAGGAGCTGATCACGGTCGATCCCCTCCAGCGGCGCTTCCAGTACTCGCTTCGCACGCCGCTCGTCACCTCGCACCTCTCGACGCTCGACGTGCTGGACGTCGACGCTGACCGGTGCGTGTGCAGCTACAGCGCCGACGCCGTGCCACCCGTGATGGCCCTCGTCATCGCCGGCGCCGCGGCCGAGGGCCTCCAGCGCGCCCGACGACTGCTTGAAGGAGCCTGACATGGGCCGATGCATCCTCTTTGTGACGACCGACCAGCAGCGCTACGACACGCTCGGGTGCAACGGTGGGACGCTCTCGCGCACGCCGGTGGTTGATGCGCTCGCTCGTGACGGCGTCCGCTACGAGCGGTGCCACCCGTCGTCGGTCGTGTGCATGCCCTCGCGCGCCACGATCCTGACGGGCCAGCACCCTTCGGCGCACGGCGTCTGGATGAACGGGGTCGCGCTCCCCGTCGAGGCGCCGAGCGCCGCAGAGGAGCTCTCCCGCGCGGGCTACCGGACCGCGCTCGTCGGCAAGGCGCACTTCGAGCCGCTCTTGGATCCCTTCGGCCGGTTCGGCGAGAACCTGCTCGCGAACGAGGGCCTGTTCACCCGGGAGGACCCCTGGCACGACGGGACCCGAGGCCCGCACCGCGGCTTTGACCACATGGAGCTCGCGACGCACGGGGCGGTCGGCTGGCTGCACTACTCGCGGTGGCTCCAAGCGACGCACCCAGAGGCCGTCGGCATGTACTACATGGTGCTCGACCGCGAGCTGGAGGTCTCGTCGATCGGCGGCGGCGACACCGGCGCGCCACAGGCGCACCACAACGAGATCCCGCGCGAGTGGTACCACACCGACTGGGTTGCCGACCGCACGATCGAGTGGCTCGACGGCCTCGACCAGGACGACGACTGGTTCTGCTGGGTCAGCTTCCCCGACCCGCACCACCCATGGGACCCGCCGGCGTCCGAGCGACACCGTGTCGACTGGCGCGACGTGGACCTCCCCGAGGGCTACATCGAG
>DATBQT010000082.1:0-7260 GCA_036560685.1 Acidimicrobiales bacterium | reverse complement strand
GGCGTCCTCGGCGTGGACAGCCCAGTTGCCGGTCAACGCCACGGTGTTGGCCGGATCCTGCTGGGTCCACGAGTAGGTGGTCATCGCGTCGTCGACGACCTGGTTGGCGATGACGGGGTACCCGTTCGCGTTGTCGGGTCGGCCGTAGCCGAGATAGCTCTCGAGCGTCGTCGCCTCGGTCGGCGTGCGGTTGGCGACCTCGGTGGCCGCCGGGAGGTTGACCGCGCCGCCGGCCATGAGCAATGTCCGGATGTCGCGCTCGGTGGCCGCGTAGTCGCCCTCTCCGAAGCTCGTGTGCCGGACGTGGCCGTGCTGGTCGATGAGGTACTCGGCGGGCCAGTAGTTGTTGTTGTAGGCCGTCCACGTCGCGTAGTCGTCGTCGACGGCGACAGGGTACGTGACCCCCAGGTCCCCGATCGCGCCCTGCACGTTGCTCACGACGTGCTCGAAGGCGAACTCCGGGGTGTGCACGCCGACGACGACGAGACCGGCCGTGCGGTACGCGCGGTACCAGGCCTCCACGTGCGGCAGCGACCTGCGGCAGTTGATGCACGAGTACGTCCAGAAGTCGACGAGCACGACCTTGCCGTGCAGCGCCGCGAGCGGGAGCGGCCGGTCGCCGGGGGTGTTGAGCCACGCCGTGATGCCGGTGAAGCCCGCCGCGCACCCGAGGTCGGGCAGCGTCGAGACGTGGTCGGCCGTCGTGCACTTGGCGAAGGTGTTGGGGGCCTGTTCGCCCTTCAGGTGCTGGAGCTGGATCCCGACGCCCGCCGGGACGGTGTTCTCGATCGACTGCGCGTAGCCCGGCAGGTCGGTCTGCAGCCCCGAGAGCGCGCCGGTGAGGATCACGATCGCCATGACGCCGATGATCGCGCCGGCGACGTGGCGGACCGTCTGGGCGTGTCGGCGCAGCGCCGACCACGACGCCGCGAGGCGCTGCGAGGCGAGCGCGAAGATGAGCAGCGGGATCGCGATGCCGAGCGCGTACGCAGCCGTGAGGGCGATCGCCGTGAGCCCGACGCGGTGGCGGGCGTCGACGGTCGTGATCGTGCCGAGGATCAAGCCGGCGCACGGCACGAAGACGAGGCCGAGCCCGGCGCCGAGCACGAGGCCGCTCGACGTGCCGACCCCCACCTTCGGGGCGACCGAGAGCCGCGCGAACGGGCGCTCGAGGAGCGCCCCGAGCGGATCGATGAGGAGCGACAGCGCGAGGAGGAGCAAGAGCGCGTAGCCGATGTTGTAGAGCAGGTCCTCGGGCAGCCCCAGCGCCGACAGGATGAGCACGCCGAAGAGCGCCGTCACCGCGAACGTCGTCACCAGCCCGACGACGATCGCCACGGACCGCCGCCTGCTCCCGGTGGACGCGCCCGCGAAGATGACAGGGAGCACGGGCAGCACGCACGGCGAGATCGCCGTGACGAGGCCCGCCACGAACCCGACCGCGAGCAGCGTCACCATCGTCCAATAGTCGCCCATGGCGCGCCGGCCGTTACAGCCGTCGCGGCAGGTGGCTCAGGTGCTGAAACCCCCGAAGTGCCCGGCTGCCCGCAGCATGTCGAAGAACGCCGCGTCGTAGGCGTGCTCGGGGTCCTCGCGGACCGCCGCGTCCACGAACTCGGCGTCCTCGCCGACAAGGATCCGCCAGCGGTTCTCACGCACGCCTCGCAGGATGATCGCTGCCGCGTCCGACGCGGTGAGCGGGGCGGCGTCGCGGAAGTTCTCGCCCATGAGCTGCATGCCCTTGCGGAGGTCCTCGTCGGACACGCCGTCGACCGGTGTGCCCATCCCGGCCAGCGTCCGGCGCACGCTTGCGAGCTGCTCGGTGTCCATCGACTCGGGGCCCCGCCCGTGCGCGATGGCGGCGTTGAGGACGATCGAGGTGCCGACGTGCCCGGGCAGCACGACCGAGGCATGAAGGTGCGGCGCGTTCATCTTGAAGTCGCACATCAGCGCCTCGGTGAAGCCCCGCACGGCGAACTTGGCCGCGCAGTAGGCGGTGTGCGGGATCGACGGCCCGATCGACGCCCACAGCCCGTTGACGCTGCTCGTGTTGACCACGTGGCCCTCGTCGGCAGCCAGGAGCATCGGGAGGAAGGCGCGCGTCGTGCCGTAGACCCCGCCCCAGTCGACCCCGAAGGTCCGCTCCCACTCCTCGCGATCGCCCAACACGAACGACCCACCGCCGGCGATCCCAGCGTTGTTGAACAGCAGGTTGATCGACTCGGTGTCATGGCCCGCCGCGACGGCGTCGCGGAACGCGACGACCTGTGACTCGTCAGCGACGTCCGCGACGAACGTCGTCACCCGCGTGCCCGTCGGTGCGCCCTCGAGCGCGCGGTCGCGGGTCTCGGCCATCGCGTCCGCGGCGACGTCGCAGGTGGCCACGTGGCACCCCTCCGCGGCGAGGTGCGCCACGAGCTCGCGCCCCATCCCCGTGCCGCCTCCGGTGACGACCGCGATGCGGCCTGCGAACTGCTCCATTGCTGCCCCCTGGGTTGTGCGAGATGACGGCGCGGGCGCGCTCGGTCGTCAAACCGTACTGTCCCGTCGGGTGCGCGACGGCGGGGTCGACACCCGCTCCGCGGCGCCGTGGATCTGGGCGCACGAGGGTGACCACCGCGAGCTCGCGCCCCACCGAGGTGACCACCGCGTCCTCGCGGCACGTTGGGAAGCCTGGTCCAGCTCGCCGGAGGAACCGCCCGAGCGGTCAGCGCGTCGCGCGCCTCGCGATCGCCGAGGCGAGGAGGCCCGCGGCGCTCGGGTCCAGGTCGAAGAACAGGTACGGCTCGATGAGCTCGAGCTCGATCACCGCGGGACCGCGCTCCGTCGCGACCAGGTCGACGCGCGCGTAGCAGAGAGGGCCGTCGTGGGGCACCACGGCCAGCGCCGCAGCTGCGACGGCACGATGCTCGGCGGTGGGCTGGGCCAGCGCCGAGCGCGCCGGCGGCGCCGGCTTGCTCGTGAGCGTCGCGCCCAGCGGGGCGTGCTTGACGATGGCGTGGCTCACCTCGCCGTCGATCACGATGAGGTCGGTCTCCCCCACCGCGTCGACGGAGCCGACGAACGGCTGGACCATGACGTCGAAGCCCTCGTCGAAGAGGTGGTCGAGGTGGGCGCGCGCGGCTTTGACGTCGTCGCTCGCGAACCTCGCAGCCCCCCTCGACCCGCCGCCGACGGTGGGCTTGACGACGAACTCGCCCGCGGGGAATGTCGCGTCGTCGCCCGCCGACAGGTACTGGGTATCGATGGTCGGCACCCCCGCGTCGCGAAGCGCCTCGAGGTACCGCTTGTCCGAGTTCCACTCGACGACCGACGCGGGGTTGATCAGGGAGCGGACCGACCGCGACCACGCCAGGAACTCGTCGAGTCGCGAGAAGTAGTCCCAGGTGGAGCGGATCACCGTCGCGGCGAAGCGCGACCAGTCGGCGTCCTCGTCGTCCCACGCGAGCGCCGTCGCGGTGAAGCCCAGCCGCTCGAGGGCGGCTGCGAGCACGGGCACGTCGGGGTCCTCGGCAAGCGAGCACCCGACGAGGGCGACCTCCGTCACGGGTGGAAGAGCATGGTCGCGCGCGTCGTGAGCTCCGCGAGCGGACCGGCCCAGATCCCGAAGACGATCGTGGGCACGACGCACAGCCCGATCACGACCGCCGTCCCCGTCGCGACCGGCGTCGCGTCCGCGGTCGCCACGGCGCCTATGGCGTCGGCCGTGCGGTCCTCTGAGGTGCCGTCGCGGTCGTCGTCGACGAGGATGCCCGCGCCGACCGCGGCGAGCCTCGCCGTGCTCCGTGTCGCTGCCGGCGAGGTGGCCTCTGCGTCACGCGGTCCCGAGTAGCACAGGACGACGACGCGAAGGTAGAAGTACGCGCCGATAGCCGTGGCGAGCATTGCCACGACGCCGAGCGTGGCACCTGCCGCGCCGAGGTGCGACACGGCGGCCTCGATCACGGCCAGCTTGGCGAGGAACCCCGTCGTGAACGGCACGCCGGCTTGTGCGAGGAGCAGCACGGTGAACGACGCGGCGAGCAGGGGGCGTCGGGCGGCGAGGCCGCGGTAGTCGGAGAGGTCCTCGCGGCCGTCGGCCGAGACGACGGTCACGACGGCGAACGAGCCGATCGCGAGCAGCGCGTAGACGGCGACGTAGTACAGCGCCGCCGCGGTCCCCCGGGGCGACGCCGCCCACAGTCCCATGAGCACGAACCCCGCATGGGAGATCGAGGAGTACGCGAGCATCCGCTTCACGTTGCGCTGGACGGCTGCGAGGATCGCGCCGACCACCATCGAGAGCGCCGCGAGCGCCCAGATCATGGGGCGCCACGAGGTCTGCTGGGTGAACAACGCGGACGACAGCACGCGCAGCACCGCGGCGAACGCCCCGACCTTGACGACGGCGGCCATGTAGCCGGTGATCGGCGTCGGCGCGCCCTCGTAGACGTCGGGCGACCAGATGTGGAACGGCACCGCGGCGACCTTGAAGGCGAACCCGACGATGAGGAGCGTCACCCCGGCGAGCAGCAGCCCCTGGGAGCGAAGCACGTTGTTGGCGAGGAACGACGCGAGCTGGGTCAGCTGCGTCGTGCCGGTGGCCCCGTAGACAAGGGCGATCCCGTAGACGAAGATCGCCGACGAGAAGCCGCCCAAGATGAAGTACTTCATCGCCGCCTCGCCGGAGCGCGCCGATCGTCGGTCGAAGGCGGTGAGCACGTACAGGCCGATCGAGAGGATCTCGAGCCCGAGGAAGATCACGACGAGGTCGTTCGCCTGGGCCATGAGGACCGCCCCGACGGCTGCGGACAGGGCGAGGATGTGCAGCTCCACGCCACCGACTCGCTCGCGATCGAGCCAGCCGTCGCACACCACGATCGACAGCGCGAGCGCAACCGCGATGATCCCGACGGCGACGACGGCGAAGCCGTCCTCAATGACCGCGTGGGCCGCGGTGGTCGTCGCACCGTGCCGTGACACGTCGACCCACTGCACGACGCAGTCAGCGAGCACGCCTACGCAGGCGAGGACCACGACGCCAGTCCCGACCCTGCGATCGAGTCGGTCCGTGACGAGCGAGGTGGTGATCAGGAGCACGAGGGCGGCGGCGGCCAGGATGATCTCCGGGAGGAGCACCACGTAGTGGATCGACGGCATCTGGATCGTCATCGCAGCGCCCCGGACAGCACGTGCGCGTGCGCGAGGAGGTGGTTCACCGACGGCAGGATCCGGTCGAGCACGAGCTTGGGGTACACGCCGAGGATGACCATGATCGCGAGCAGCGGCGCGACGACGCCACGCTCGGCCCAGGTGAGGTCCGCCACGTCGGCGTTCGCCTCAAGCGCGGGGCCCTGGAAGGCCTGCTGGTACGCCCACAGCAGGTAGATCGCCGCGACGATCACGCCGAGCGTCGGGATGACCGCCCACCATCCCTGCGCGCCGAAGAAGCCGAGCAGGATGAGGAACTCGCCCACGAACCCGCTCAGTCCCGGCAGGCCGATGGACGCAAGCATCGCCACGGTGAACGCCGCGGCGAGCACCGGCGCGGGGCCCTGCAGGCCGCGCAGCGCGCCCAGCTGCGTCGTGCCGCGCCGCACCGCGATGAAGCCGACGAGCAAGAAGAGCGCCGTGGTGATGATGCCGTGGTTGAACATGAGGAAGACCGCGCCCGAGACGCCGGTCTGGTTGAGCGAGACCGTGCCGAGGACGATGAAGCCCATCTGGGCGAGTGACGAGTACGCGAGGAGCCGCTTGAGCTCGCTCGAGCCGCACGCGACGGCGGCCCCGTAGAGGATGCCGATGATCGCGAGCGCGAAGAGCCACGGCGCCGCGGTGCGCAGCGCGTGCGGGAACAGCTCGATGTCGAAGCGCAAGATGCCGTAGGTGCCGAGCTTTGCCAACAGCGCCGCGAGGACGACCGAGCCCGCGACGGGCGCCTCGGAGTACGCGTCCGGCGACCAGGTGTGAAAGGGGAACAGCGGCGACTTCACCGCGAAGGCCGCCGTGAACGCGCACAGCAGCAGCACGCCGGTCGTGCCGCCCAGGTGCGTGTCGGCGAGCGCCGGCAGCGAGAAGGTGAGCGCGCCCCCGAACTGCGACTGGTGCAGGAACGCGATGGCCAGGATCCCGACGAAGAGGAACGCCGAGCCGACGAGCGTGTAGACGAAGAACTTCATTGCCGCCGCCGGCCCCCTGCGCGCGTCACCCCACCCTGCGATCAGGAAGTACGCCGGCACCAGCGTGAGCTCGAAGAACAAGAAGAACAAGAGCACGTCAACGCTCGCAAAGGACCCAACCGTCGCCGACTCGAGCAGCAGCAGCCACGCAACCGCAGCGCGCGAGCGGTGGCGGACGGGCGCACCGAGGATGGCGAGGGGCACGACGATGGCCGTGAGCGCGATCAACAGCAGCGCGATGCCGTCGACGCCCACGCGCCACGAGAGCCCCCACGGCGCAGCGAGGACCTGGGTCGAGGCGTCCTGGTAGACCGCGCCGGTCGGGTTGTACCCGACGGCGAGCACGGCGACGCCGACGAGCTCTGCGACGGCGACGCCGGCACCGATCGCGACCGCGGCAGACCGCTCGAGGCTGGGCAACGCCGCGAGTGCGAGCGCGCCGACGGCGGGGAGGCAGATGAGGACGACGAGGAGCGCGGAGGAGTGCACGGCTAGAACGTCCTGGCGAGCAGGTAGGCGATCAGCAGCGCCACGCCGACCGCGATCGTGAGCGCGTAGCTGCGTACGAAGCCGTTCTGGATCCCGCGGGCACGACGGGCGCCCTCGCGCACCCCGGCGGCCGCGCCCATCACGGCGCCGTCGATGACGACCGGGTCGATCACGTCGGCAGCGGCGCGTGCCAGCGCCGTGGCGGGCCGGCCGATCGCCGCGTCATAGGCGTCGTCCCAGTGCCACACCCGCAACAGGAACGTCGGGGTGAGGGCGGGCCGCTCCGAGCGCCCACGCCACAGCAGCCACGCGACGGTCACGCCGACGACGGCGATGACCCCATCGAGCGTCTCGAGCGCGATGCCGGTCGCGTGCGGGAGGGCGGGCTGGGTGTTCCCGGCGAACACCGGGGCGAGGAACCGTGAGAGCGGGGGGCCGAGCAGCCCGCCAAAGGCGCTCAGGACCGCGAGCACGACGAGCGGGGCGCGCATGACCCAGGGCGACTCGTGTGGTGGCGCGAGCGCGGGACGGCCGCCCGCCGCCTTGAGGAACCGAGGGTCGCCCGTGAAGGCGAGGTAGACGAGCCGGCTCATGTAGTACGCGGTGAGCAGCG
>DATBQT010000081.1:0-9197 GCA_036560685.1 Acidimicrobiales bacterium | reverse complement strand
CCGTGAAGGGCGCAGGGACGAGCACGACCTCGCTGTTCGTCGCATCGACGTAGCCGAAGTACGCGACGCACCCTGCGCTCGAGCCGCCATCAGCGCGCCGCACCGAGACGCTCCAGGATCCAAGGCCCGCGAGCCGCAGCTGTCGCTGCGCGAACGCGGTGGCGTCGCTCGGAGAGGTGCAGCCCGTCGCGATCGGCGTCGCCTGGTCGTTCAGGACGTCGTTGACATACAGCACCGCTCGGTCCTCGGTGAACCCTGCGGGCAGCGGCGTTGAGCCACTCGGCGGCGAGACGTCCGTCGGAAGGACCGCGACCAGGCCCGTCGGGGTGATCCAGCCCGCGAGCGGCGGGACCGGCGAGCCCTGCGCGGCGAGGGCGCTGTGGCAGTCAAGGATCGGATTCCCCGACTCGACGGGGATGAACGTGTCCACCCCGCACTCGATCGTCGTGTTCGTCCGCGCAACGTCGTTCGTGAGCGCCCACGCCGTCGCGCCCGCACCGATCATCGAGGCGAACGCCGCGATCGAGACCAGCCAGCGCCTCGAGAGGTGCCGGCGGCTCGGCTGTGGCTGCGCTCGACGCGCCTCGTGGTGCAGCCGGGTCCGCACCGACGTCATCGCGTCGACGCTCGGAGCCTGAGTCGCTCGCGCCTCGTCCAACACGTCCAACAGGTCCATCACGTCTCCTCGGTCGCAGGGATTCGATCGTCGATCGCGGATCGCTGGAGCATCGACCTCGCGCGGTGCAGGCGCCATCGCACCGTGCCGGCAGGGACCCCGAGCGACGTCGCGATCTCCGTCGGCGAGAGCTGCTCCCACGCGAAGAGCAAGAGCACCTCTCGGTCTTGCTCGTGCAGGCTGGCGAGTGCGGCTCGCAGCGCTCCGAGACGCGACGCGGCGTCGAGGTGTGCGTCGACCTCGGGCCACGGATCGTGGGCCGGCTCGAGCGGCGCGGGGCCGCCCTCTCGACGGCGGCGCCAGTGGTTCTTGAGCGTGTTGCGCGCGATCCCGTAGAGCCAGGGCCGCGCGTCTGGCCACGAGGTGTCGTAGGTGTGGCGGCTCTGGAACGCGCGCAGCCACACGTCGCCGATCAGCTCGTCGGCGACCTGTGTGCCCCCTCTGCGCGTGAGGTACCCGTGGACCGCCACGCCGTGGCGGTCGAAGATCGCGACGAACCGCTCGGGCTCGGTGACGCTCTCTGCCATGGACGCTGCGTCAGAGCAGCGATCCCCACTGCCTCCCGGTCGGTCCATACCTCTTCATTGCCCCCTCGGACGCGCAGCGTTGGTAGCAGGCTCCCCCGCGGCCGAGCTCAGGTGTCGGCGGGCCGGTCCTTGGTCTCGAAGTACCGTCGAAGCCCCGCGGCGTTGGAGTGGACGCCGGACAGCACCTCTGCCTTCTCCAGGTGCTCGGCGGGGACCCCGGTGAGCGCGAAGCGCTCGGAAAGGGCGTCGGCGACGTCCTCGTCGGCCCGCCAGGCGGCCTCTGCGACCTCGGCCCAGCTCACGAGGACCTCGTCGGCCTCGGCGAGCAGTGCGGCGGGGTCGTCCAGGAGGCCGTAGTGGGCGAGCGCGATGCCCGTCGGGCTGCGCTCGGCGAAGCGCGCCAGCGAGTGGCGCGCCTGGAGCAGGTCGAAGTCGGGCGGCGGGGTTGCGGGTCGCAGCACGCCGACGTCGGGGAGGCGCACGCCGACGGCGTCGCCGGCGAAGAGAATCCCCGAGCCGGTGTCGTGCAGGGCGAGGTGGTGCTTTGCGTGCCCGGGCGAGTCGACCGCGACGAGCGCGCGACCGCCACCGAGGTCGATCTCCTCGAGGTCCTCGAGCACGTGGAGGCGATCCTGCGGCGTCGGGGTCAGCCGCCCGTAGAGCGAGTCGAGCAGGTCGCCGTAGACGAGCGCGGCGGACGCCACGAGCCGTGTCGGGTCGGCGAGGTGGCGTGCGCCCTTCTCGTGCACGTAGACGGTGGCGTTGGGGAATGCCGCGGCGACGTCGCCGACGCCGCCCGCGTGGTCGAGGTGGATGTGCGTGACGACGACGCCCGCGAGGTCGTCCGGCCCGACGCCGAGTGCCGCGAGCGACGCGAGCAGCACGTCGACGGAGCTCTGTGCCCCTGTCTCGACGAGCACCGGGCGCTCACCTTCCACGAGGTAGCCCGCGGTCACGCGCTCCCACCCGCCCAGCAGCGTGTCGAGCTCGAGCACGCCGTCGGCGAGGCGTCGCGGCTCGACGACCGCGGGAGGACCCTCCGCGCTCGAGCGCTCGTGGCCGTGTGCCGTTCCGTGTTCATGGCTGTGGTCGTGTCCCATGTCGTCTCCTATCCGGGTGTGCAGGCCCCTGTCGAGACCGTGCTCGTCGCGCTTCTCGCCCGGCGCACGTCTCGAACGAGCGCCGGCGATCGGATCGCGTACGCCAGGTCGTCCTGGGAGAGCGACTTGGAGAAGACCATGCCCAGGGCGGTCCCGTCGACCACCAGCGGGCTGCCCGAGTTGCCCGGCGCGACCGAGGCCGAGACCGCGTAGATGGGCCGGACGACCAGTCCGCCGCCGTAGATGTCTCGGCCCTGGGCCGTGAGGATCCCCGCGATCCCCGCGGGGGTGACGGTCTTCGGGAGGCCCTGCGGGAACCCCACTGCCGCAGCCTGCGTGCCGACCGCGGCCAGGCCGCCCAGCCGGAGCGCCGGCGCGCTCAGGGCATCGTCTTGGAGGACGGCGACGTCGAGGGTCGGGTCGAAGAGCACGACGTGTGCGCTCGTCTGCGAACCGCCCTCCGACTCGACGACGATGGAGCGCTCTCCCGCCACGACGTGCGCGTTGGTGATGACCAAGTGGGGGCTGACGACGAACGCCGTCCCCTCGCGCAGTACGCCGCACGCCCCGGACGCCACGACCTTGAACACAGAGCGCGTCGACGCCGCCGCGAGCAGATTGGCCGCGTGCTGCGACGGCACGCCGACCGAGCTCGTCGTCGGCTGGGTGAGTCCTGCGAACGCGACGGGGAATCCCGCGGTCGAGAGGAACGCCTGGGCACGAGCGATCACCGCCGGAACCGGTGGCATCACCGCGTCGAGGGTCGTGAGCACCGCCGAGCGCTGGATCGGGCCCGCGAGCCACGCCACCGACGACTGCGTGAACAGGCCGGCGACCAGCCATGCGCTGAGCAGCGCCCCCGCGGCAGCGACGAATGCACCGCCTGCGGCGTCGATCGCCCCGAGATGGAGCCGGCGCATCGACACGTTCGCCCACTTGCCGAGCTGGTTGCCGCCGAGTGCGGCGAGCATGGCGCAGCCGAGCACGATGCAAACCGTGACGATGCTGCGGGAGACGCCTGCCTGCAGTCGACCTGCGATCGGCACGGCGATCACCGAGCCGATGGCGAGCCCCACGAGGAGCCCGATGAGGCCGAGCAGCTGTGCGAGCGCACCGAGCGCGCGACCTCTGACCGCGGCCAGGACGACCCAGACCACGATCACGACGTCGATCCAGCTCATCGCCTCGGAGGGTAGACCGGTCCGGGACCCACCCGCGCCTACCATCGGCAGCCGTGACCTCCCGACTCTGCAGCACCCTCGTGCTTGTTGGTGCTGGCGTGCTTCTCGCCGCTTGTGGCACGTCGAGTTCCCCGCCGCCGCCCGCTGACGCAACGGGAAGCCCGTCGCTGAACGGCGCCGTCGCGCTCTCAACCGCCGCGTGCGAGCGAGGCGGAATGTGCATCGCGGCAGGCGCGAATCCGACTGCCGCCTCCAAGGCGGCGTCGATCGAGGTCTCGATGGGCGGGAGGTCGAAGTGGTCGCCAGCAGCGACGCCACAGATCGCAGGCGCATCGTTCACCTCGTCGGCGTGCTGGACGTCGGGGTGCCTCATCGGCGGGACCGCCAACGGGGGCACGGTCGTGCTGCTCGTGAATCCGGCGGAGAAGGTCTCGTCGGACGGCGTTGCACGGCCCCCGGGGCTAGGGATATCCGGGCTCGCGTGCACCGGGTCGGGACGCTGCCTCGCGCTCGTGTCGACCGCCACGACGACCGCGGTGTTCGAGACCACCGACAGCGCGTCGTCGTGGCACCAGCTCTCGACGCTTCCCGAACGGCTCGCGAGCGCCGCAGGCCTCTCGTGCGCGAACGCGGTCCAGTGCGTGGCAGTCGGCTCGGGACCAAGCGGCGCCGCGGTCGTCACGACCCGCGACGGCGGCAGGCGATGGGCACTCGCAGCGCGCCCCGGCGGGTATCAGGCGTTCACCTCTGTCGGGTGCGGGCCGGCGCTGGAGTGCCTCGCAACGGTGCGCGTGACCGCTGGCGCGACGCAGCTCCTTGAGAGCCGCAACGCAGGTCGAAGTTGGACGGCGCTGGCCGTGTCGGTCCCGTCGCCAGGAGCCGTCGAGTGCGCGACCGACGCGACGTGCCTCGTCGGCGGCGGGACGACCGGCGGCGCGATCTCGACGTTTGTGCGCTTGCTCCACGAGCGCCCGCTGACACTCGCCTACGTGCCGGACCCCGTCGTCGCCGTCGCGTGCGCGACACCCAAACGATGCGTGGCCATCACTCCGGCGAGCACCGTGTCGGTGGTCGCCTAGCTTCGAGGACCTCTGACACACCGCGCGCATTTGATCCAAAGAAGGATCGGCCGGCACCTCGAACCGCTGCGAGCCCACCGCCCACACGGGACCGCCCTTGGGGGACCTGCCGGAGTCGAGCTTCGCGTAGCCGGCCTCAGCGGATCGCCGAGGCCACGAGGCCGGGGAGCTTGCCGACACCGGGATCGAGCTCGAAGGCGACGAATCGTCGCATCGCGTCGGCGCCGCCCTTCGCCGTGGCGAACGTGACGGGCGCCGGAACCGCCCTGAAGGGGCCGGAGACCACGGACTTCTGTGGGCGGTCGAACATGAGGGCGTTGCCAACCACGCCGGAGCCGGACTGGATGTCGGTCGCCGGGTGACCGGGGTAGCCACCCCAGGTGGTCGTCGCGTAGGCGAACGCGAAGGCGTGCCAGAGGTTGAGCCCGATCGCCCCGTAGCGCAACTCGCCGACCGCCGCGCTGACGCGGCCGCCGACGAGGGGGTCCTTCAGCTGGGCGGGATGCGCGATCACCGTGGCGGACAGCGTGCCCCAGAGCACGTCGTTGCAGAGCTCGACCGCAGCATCGACGAACTGGTCGGGGGTGACGGTGTCGAGCGCGGTCTCGGCCATGAGGCCGCAGAACGCCTCAACGTTGAGCGCGACGTCGCCGCGGTTGTGCGCGTCGAGGTCGCGGATCACGGTCCAGGCGAGGGCGCCCTCGCCGGGATCGCCGAGTCGGTGCGCGTCGGGGTGCGCGGCGAGGAATGACGCGTGGCGATCTGCGGCGCCCGGGTAGTAGGCGCGCCGCGTCGGGATCGCAGCGAGCACGGTCTCCAGCTCGTTCAGGAACGCCTCGCGCTGCGGCCAGTGCCGCCAGGTGACGAGCACGCGCGGCGTGAGGCAGTTGAACCCGGCGTTGTTCACGAGCATCGACGCGACGTGGTTGGCCTGGTAGGTCAGGTCCCGGGCCGACCACTCACCCGGCACCACGATCACGGGCGAGACGTTGCCGAGCTCGCTGGTGACCGGCTTGGTGACGAGGCGGACGCCGGCTGTCTTGCGATGCGCTCCCTCGGCGCCCGCGCCGAAGACGATGGCGTCGTGGGTCTTGTCGGAGCCCGTCACGTGGATCTCGTCAACAAGGGAGTGCCCGACGAGGTGCGCGCCGGCGGCCGCGCCGCCGCGCACGATCCGGAGCACGCCCTCGTCGATGAGCGCTCGAAGGGCGCGATCCCAGTGTTCGACGAGGTAGTCGTTGACGGGGTTCGACTTGAGCACGACCACCTTGCCGGCCACGAAGAGCTTGTTCAGGACGTCGCAGGGCCCAAGCGACGAGACGTTGCCCGCGGCGAGGACGGCAGCGACGCCCCGGTGCGCGTCGGGATCACGGTAGGACCAGGCCTGGCCCGACTCGACCTCGTCCAGCGTCAGGCCGGGCTGCATCCAGACCTCGCCGCGCTGCGAGGCGAACAGGGCCCTGTCCCACCGAGAGCGAGGCACGACACCGACGGCCAGACGACCACCCGGCACATGGCGGACGGGACCGGGGATGGCGGGACGACCGTTGCGGGCGATCTCACGCAGGGACCGGCGCAGCTCCTGGACGAGCCGCGCGACCACCCCGACGCCCGCGAGGAGCTCCTCTCCTTCCTCGTAGGAACCGGGGATGAGACCTTTGTGCTCACACGAGGCGGCTGTCCACCCCGCAGACGCCGTGGCGAGGTCGTCGAGCACGCGAGCGAGCAGCGCCTCGCGCGCGGCCGCACCCGTCGACGCCCACCGGTCGACGTTCGCCGCGACAGCGAGGACCGCCGCGTCGAGCGACGAGGAGTCGAAGCGCTCATCGCCGTGCGCGCTCGGGGCGGCAGCGCCGCGCTGGGTGATCGCCACTGCTGCGCCTCCTTGCAGTCGAGCCGAGGCTATCGGCGCACAACCGGGGTGCTAGGCATCGTGCGGTGGGCACGACGGACGACGCAGTGCTCCGGGCACCAGGTCCGCCACCTGCGGGCTGGTATCCCGACCCTGCCGGCACGAGGGCATGGCGCCGCTGGGAGGGCACGACCTGGGGCGACGGCACCATGCCCTACGGGCCTGCGAACCCCGACGCGACGGCGGTCGCGCTCGAGCGAGCGTCGTGGCGGCTCCTCCGAGCCGTCGCGCCGTGGGCGCTGGCGGCCCAGGCGTTCAGCGTGCTGCTGCTCGCCTCGGAGTCGGCGTCCTTCGGCGTGGTGCGGCACTGGTTCCACGCCTACCTGGCTGCCAAGGCGCACGGCCAGCCGCTCCCTGCCCTGCCTACCAGCCCGGTCGGCCAGCTGTCGGTCGCCGCGTCGCTCACGAACTACGCCGTCCTCGCCGTCTCGGTGCTCGGCATCGTCGCGTGGCTGCGCTTCTCGGTGGCGTCGATGCGCGTCGCGTCCGCCGCTCGGTACCCGCAGCGCCATCGCGCGCTGCCCACCAGCCTCCTGTTCTTCATCCCCGTCGCCGGGCCCCTGGTCGCCCGAGCGGCGAGTCGCGAGTCGCTGCCCAGCGGCCACGAGGGACGAGCGGCGTTGGGCGTGGGATGGGTGCTCGTGGCCGTGGGACAGCTCGCCTGGATCGGCCTGTACGCCACGCTCCTGGCGACGGCGTCGGTCGCCGCCGCGTGGGCGGTCGCCGGGGTTGCCGCACTCGCCTGGGTGGCGGCCGCCGTGGCGCTCCCCGAAGGGCTCCAGTCGATTGCGGACGACCACGCCTCGCTCGGTGTGCGCCTCGGGCCGTCCTACTCGTAGGGTTGCGCCGTCGGGGCGACTCGCCCCACGAAGGGAGCATTGACAGATGGCGTACGAAGAGTGGGGTCCCTTGGCCGGCCTCGTCGGCACCTGGGAGGGCGACCAGGGCCTCGACGTCGCGTTCCACAACGACAAGGGCAAGATCGCCGATACGCCGTATCGCGAGAAGACCACGTTCAAGCCATTCGGCCCCGTCGACAACGGGCGCCAGCTGCTCTACGGGCTCGACTACCGCACCGCTGCGTGGCGAGGCGACGAGCCCAACCCCTTCCACACCGAGGTCGGCTACTGGCTGTGGGACGGGACCGACAACCAGGTGATGCGCTGCTTCGCGGTCCCGCGCGGGTCGATCGTGATCGCGGGGGGCACTGCCGAGCCGACCGCGACGTCGTTCGTCCTCGAGGCCGACCTCGGGTCGACGACCTACGGGATCCTGTCGAACAAATACCTCGACGCGTTCGCACGAACCACGCGGTTCGACGTCACGATCACGATCGACGGCGACACGTTCAAGTACGACGAGACGACGACCGTGGAGCACGCGAAGAGCTCGGACCTCGTGCTGCACACCGACCGCAACACGCTGCGCCGCACCTCGCTCGAGGCCTAGGGCATGTACCAGTGGTCCGACGAGCAGCGCGCGATCGCTGAGGCCGTCCGGCGCTTCGTCGACGAGGAGGTCCGCCCCGTCATCGACGACCTCGAGTTCGGCGACCTCCCTCCCTACGGCATCCTGCGGAAGTTCTTCTCGACGTTCGGGCTCGACCAGCTCGCCCGGGAGCAGTTCAAGCGACAGCTCGACCGCAAGGTCGAGGGCACCGTCGCGGAGCCTCGCGGCCGGTCGATGGCAGGGATGACGCTCATCCCGGTCATCGAGCTGTGCAGGGTGAGCCCCGGGCTCGTGACCTCGCTCGGCGTCTCCACGGGGCTCGCTGGCGGCACCATCATGAAGCTTGGCACGCCCGAGCAGATGGAGCGGTTCGCGCTCGACCTGCTCACCCTCGACAAGGTCGGCGCGTGGGCGATCACCGAGCCCGACAGCGGCTCGGACGCGCTCGGCGGCATGCGCACGACCGCGACTCGCGACGGCGACGACTACGTGCTCAACGGCTCGAAGACCTGGATCACCAATGGCCCGTACGCCGACACGATCGTCTGCTACGCGAAGCTCGACGACGGCACCGGCGTCGACGTGCGCCGCCGCCCGGTCCTCACGTTCATCCTGTCGTCCGACATGGAGGGGCTGACGCGCTCGGCGCCGATGCGCAAGATGGGACAGCACGCGTCGCCGACCGGCGAGCTGTTCTTCGCCGACGTCCGGGTGGGCGCGGACCGCCTCCTGGGCGGCACCGAGTCCCCATCTGGCGGCGGGCGCGAGAGCGCGAAGGACAACTTCGTGACCGAGCGCGCCGGCGTGGCCGCGATGTCGCTCGGCATCATCGAGGAGTGCCTGCGGCTCTCGGTCGACTACGCCAAGACCAGGATGCTCTGGGGCAAGCCCATCTCGGAGTTCCAGCTGATCCAGTTGAAGCTCGCCCGCATGGAGGTCGCGCGCGTGAACACCCAGAACCTCGTGTTCTCGCACCTCGAGCGCTCCGCGGACGGTGCGGTGCCCACGCTCGCCGAGGCCTCCGCCATGAAGCTCTACGCCGCGCAGGCCGCGTTCGACGTTGCGAACGACGCGATCCAGCTCTTCGGCGGCAACGGCTACGTCTCCGAGTACCGCGTCGAGCAGCTCGCACGCGATGCCAGGGTGCTGCAGATCTACGCGGGGACCGACGAGATCCAGGTCGGTGCGATCGCGAAGGACCTGCTCAGCCGCTGAACGGCGTCTCGATCACGAAGGAGCGGTCAGCCAGCCTGCCCATCGCGTAGGCGGCGTA
>DATBQT010000080.1:0-2024 GCA_036560685.1 Acidimicrobiales bacterium | reverse complement strand
CCTCGACACCCTCGGCGTTGAGCGAGGAGACGTAGTCCCCCCAGAGGAAGTCAGGGTGCAGCCCCGCCGACAGGTGGCCCCACGGCAGCATCTCGTGCTCGGCGCGCGCGCGCAGCGCGGTCGACGCCAAGTCGAGGCCCTCTGCCTCGAGGGCGTCGAGCCAGCGGGCGAGCTCGAAGCGCTCCGACCACTCCTGGAAGGTGCCGCCGGCTCGCCAGACGCGCTCGATGACCGCGCCGATGCGCCGATCGCCGCGGGACACGATGCCCTCTGCGGCGGTCGCCTCGGGGTCGTGCCAGCGGATCTCGAGGCCCTTGGTCGCCCGCGCCTCGTTGCGCAGCATCGTGACCTTGCGTCGGAGCTCCTCGGGGCTGTCCATCGTGTGCCACTGGAACGGCGTGTTCGCCTTGGGCACGAACCCCCCGACCGACGCGGTGACCGACGCGCCGGCGTGGTGGCGCTTGCCGCGCCGCACGCACTCGGCAGCGAGCTGGGCGATGGCGAGGACGTCCTCGTCGCGCTCGGTGGGCAGCCCGATGAGGAAGTAGAGCTTGACGCGGCGCCAGCCCTGGGAGAACGCGGCGTCGATCGCGGCGTAGAGGTCGTCGTCGGTGATCAGCTTGTTGATCACCCTGCGCATCCGCCACGTCCCGCCCTCGGGCGCGAAGGTGAGCCCCGTGCGACGAACGGTCTGAATCGCCGCGGCCGTCTTGACCGTGAACGCGTCGACGCGCAGCGACGGCAGCGAGACGGCGACGTCGGCGTGCTCGGTGAGCGTGGTCACGACGTCTTCGATGCCGGAGAAGTCCGCCGTCGACAGCGACGTGAGCGACACCTCGTCGTAGCCGGTCCGCTCGATTCCGTCCTTGACCATCTGGACCACCTGGTCGCGCGGGCGCTCGCGCACGGGGCGGGTGATCATGCCCGCCTGGCAGAACCGGCACCCTCGCGTGCACCCGCGGAACACCTCGACGTTGAGCCGGTCGTGCACGACCTCGGTGAGCGGCACGAGCTGGTGCTTGGGGTACGGCCAGTCGGCGAGGTCCGCGATCGTGCGCTTCTCGACGGTCTCGGGCGCGCCCTGCGCCCGGTCGTAGCCCGCGAGGATCCCGTCCTCGTAGCGCGGCTCGTAGAGGCTCGGGACGTAGACGCCCTCGAGGCGCGCGAGCGCGAGGTGCAGGTCACGGCGGTCGCGCTGCGTGGCGGGCACCGAGAGCCACTGGGCGACGACGGCGTTGAGCTCGGTCACGACCTCCTCGCCGTCCCCGAGGATCGCGGCGTCGACGAAGTCCGCGAGCGGCTCGGGGCTGTAGGTGCAGTGCCCGCCGGTGAGCACCACCGTGTCGGTCGCGCCGCGGTCGGCGGTGTGCATGGGGATCGAGGCGAGGTCGAGCAGGTTGAGGACGTTGGTGTAGGTGAGCTCGGCCGACAGGTTGATGGCGATGACGTCGAACTCCGACGCGGGCCGCGCGGACTCGACCGAGAAGAGCGGGACCTTGGCGGCGCGCATCGCGGCTTCCATGTCGCTCCACGGCGCGTAGGTCCGCTCGGCGGCCGCGTCGTCGCGCTCGTTGAGGATCCCGTAGAGGATCTGGAGGCCCTGGTTGGGCAGGCCGATCTCGTAGGTGTCGGGGTAGGCGAGCAGCCACCGGACCGCGTCGGGGCCTTTGTCGTCGGTGAACGACCCGTCCTCGCCGCCGATGTAGCGCGCGGGCTTCTCCACGTGCCAGAGCAGCGGCTCGACGCGGTCCCACACGGTGGTCATCGCGCCACCCTATGGAGTGCCACGAGGGCTCACCGCCGTGCCCCGTGCGAGGTGGACGTCCGCTGTCCGGGCAGGTGGATGGCCCCGACGGGGTGCTGGACGAGGTAGTTGAACGTCTGGGCGACCACAGCGTTGAGCTCGGTCACGACCTCCTCGCCGTCCCCGAGGATCGCGGCGTCGACGAAGTCAGCGAGCGGCTCGGGGTTGTAGGTGCAGTGCCCGCCGGTGAGCACCACCGTGTCGGTCGCGCCGCGGTCGG
>DATBQT010000079.1:0-15034 GCA_036560685.1 Acidimicrobiales bacterium | reverse complement strand
TCGGAACGCAGTCGGCGACGAGGATGCACAGGGCGACCGCCGGGTCGTCGGTCGCGAGCACGTCCGCGTCGCCTGCGACGTCGCCGCGTCGGACGGTTGCCACGCCTATGCCGTGGACCTGGCGTGCGATCACGAGGTCTGCGGCAGCGAGTCCCATCGCCGCGGCGAGCCGGCCGCGGTTCTCACTGACGGCTGCCGGGTCGTCGCCGACGTGGTCGCCGAGGTTGAAGGTGTCGTAGGGCGCCTCACTCACGCCGCCGACACGCGTCGTCACGATCGCGTCGACGCCCGCCCCGGCCAGCTCGTCGAGCACGAGGACCTCGAGTCCCCCTCGACGAACGACGTCGGCTGCCACGCGCGGCAGGGTATCGGCGAGGCCCTGGCGGGGCGACCCGGCCAGCGGTTCCAAGTAGCGTCGAGGGATGGCCGATCCCGCCCGCTTCGAGGCCGAGGCGCTGGTCTTCGCGGACTCGCTCTACGGGGCGGCCCTGCGGATGACGAGGAACCGCGCGGACGCCGAGGACCTCCTCCAGGAGACCTACCTCAAGGCGTACCGGGCCTACGGGCGCTTCGAGGAGGGGACCAACCTGCGGGCGTGGCTCTTCCGGATCCTGACGAACACCTACATCTCGTCGTACCGCTCAAAGCAGCGTGGCCCCCAGATCGCCGACGTCGACGACGTCGAGGACCTCTACCTCTACAAGCGTCTCGCGGCCACCGGGCTCTCGCGCAGCGCCGAGGACGCCGCCCTGGAGCGGCTGACCGCGCCGGAGGTGCTGGCCGCGCTCGAGGACCTGCCCGAGCAGTTCCGCCTGGCCGTCGTGCTGAGCGACGTCGAGCAGTTCAGCTACAAGGAGATCGCCGAGATCACCGGCGTCCCGATCGGCACGGTCATGAGCCGGATCCATCGGGGAAGGAAGGCGCTGCAAAAGGCGTTGGCTCCCTATGCAGCAGAGCAGGGGCTCGCAGAGGTGCCAAGGACATGAAGGAGGCGTGATGGGGGACCATGACCCGTGTGGGGACGGCGGCACGTCCGGCCTCGACTGTGACGAGGCGCTGGCGACGCTCTATACCTTCCTCGACGGGGAGCTGACCCCTGAGCGCCGGGTCATGATCTCGTCGCACCTCGACCGATGCGGGTACTGCGGCGACGCCGCGCACTTCGAAGCGGAGCTTCGCGTCGTCATCGCCGACTGCGCGCGCGCCCACGTCCCCGAGCCGTTGCTCGAGCGGATCCGCGTGGTGCTCGCCGAAGAGGCCCGCAGCGTCTGACGCCACCGCGCTGCTGGCGCGGTGCGCGTTCCCCGGCGCCGGCACCGCGGTCGACCTGGCGGTCTCTGGGGGACCTGACTCGTGCGGCCTGGCGCTGCTCGCCCAGGCAGCGGGGCTCGAAGCGACCCTTCACCACGTCGACCACGGGCTCCGGGGCGGCTCCGAGCTCGAGGCAACGCTCGTCGAGTCATTGGCCGCACGGATCGGGGCGTCGTTCGTCTCGCACGCGGTCGTCGTCAGCGCCGGCTCGAACCTCGAGGCCCGGGCGCGAGAGGCCAGGCGCAGCGTGCTGCCCGCGGGGACGCTCACCGGGCACACGATGGACGACCAGGCCGAGACGGTGCTGCTCAACCTGCTCCGCGGCTCGGGGCTCGACGGGCTCGCGGGCATGTCGGGGTCGACCAAGCCCTTGCTCGGGCTGCGGCGCGCCGAGGTGCACGCCCTCGTCGAGGCCGCCGGCGTCGGCGTGGTCGCCGACCGGTCGAACTACGACCTGACGATGCGTCGCAACCTGCTGCGGGCCCGCATCCTGCCCGAGCTCAACCGCGTCGCGGGTCGTGACCTCGTCCCCGTGCTCGCTCGCCAGGCGTCGCTCGCACGAGCCGACGCGGAGTTCCTGGACGACGCGGCGAAGGCCGCCGTGCCCGACCCGACGGACGTGGCCGCGCTCCTCGCCGCTCCGCTCGCGCTTCGACGGCGGCGCCTTCGCGACCTCGCGCGCGGCGCGGATGGCGACGGCTCGCACCCGCCCAGCGCCTCGGAGGTCGACCGGATCGACGCGGTGGTCCGCGGCGAGGCGGTCGCGACGGAGCTCGCGGGAGGCCGACGCGTGGCACGACGCGAAGGGCGGCTTCGTCTGGACGAGGGCTGAGCCGGTACGCTCCGCCGGGTGACGACGCCCGACCGCGGCTCTCGGCCGGCCTGGGCCGCGCCGGCACTGGGCGACGTGGTGGTCGACGGCGACGCGCTCGTCGCGCGCGTGAGCGAGCTCGGCGCCAAGATCACCGAGGACTACGCCGACAGCCCGCCGCTGCTCGTCGGCGTCCTCAAGGGCGCGATGCTCTTCATGAGCGACCTCGCGCGATCCATCGAGCTGCCCGTCGAGGTCGACTTCATGGCGGTGTCCTCCTACGGGACCGCGACCAAGACCTCGGGCGTGGTCCGCATCGTGAAGGACCTCGACGTCGACCTCAAAGACCGCCACGTGCTGGTCGTCGAGGACATCGTCGACTCGGGCCTGACGCTCAACTACCTGCGCCGCTACTTGGGAGCGCGCCAGCCGGCGAGCCTCGAGGTCTGCGCCCTGTTGCTCAAGGAGGGCGAGCAGCGCGTCTCGCAGTCCCTCAAGTACGTGGGGTTCACGATCCCCTCTGCGTTCGTCGTGGGCTACGGCCTGGACGTGAACGAGCGGTACCGCAACCTCCAGGGCGTCTACACCTACGTCGGACCCGGGGCGGGCGCCGGATGACGGTGGACGCCGACCGCGTCCAAGCCGCGGTCGCAGAGCTCTTAGACGCGATCGGCGAGGACCCTGCGCGAGAGGGGCTGGTCGAGACGCCGCGTCGCGTCGCCGAGATGTACGTCGAGCTGTTCAGCGGACTCGACACCGACCCGGCGACCCACCTCCGCGTCACCTTTGCGGCGGCACACGACGAGATGGTCATGGTGCGCGACATCCCGTTCACGTCGTTGTGCGAGCACCACCTCGTGCCGTTCACCGGGCACGCGCACGTCGCGTACATCCCCGGGCTGGACGGACGCATCACCGGACTCTCGAAGCTCGCGAGACTCGTCGAGGGGTTCGCTCGTCGACTCCAGGTCCAAGAGCGCATGACCGTGCAGATCGCCGACGCGCTCGACTCCGAGCTGCAGCCACGCGGCGCGCTCGTCGTGATCGAGGCCGAGCACCTGTGCATGTCGATGCGCGGTGTCCGAAAGCCCGGCACGACGACCGTGACGTCGTCGGTGCGCGGGACGTTCCGCACCGACGCCGCGACACGGGCAGAGGCGCTCGCGTTCGTCCACCAGAGGCGCTGAGTGGCACCGACGCGCACCGTGGTGATGGGGGTCTTGAACGTGACGCCCGACTCGTTCTTCGCGCCGTCGCGCGTCGAGGCGACCGAGGCGGCCGTCGTCCGTGCGCAGGCCCTCGTGGCACAAGGCGCGGGGATCGTCGACGTCGGCGGGGAGTCGACGAGGCCCGGGGCGACGCCGGTGGCTGAGGCCGACGAGCTGCGCAGGGTCGTCCCCGTCATCGAGGCGCTGCGCGGGGTCTGCCGGGTGTCGGTCGACACCGTGAAGCCGGGCGTGGCGAGGGCCGCGGTCGCCGCCGGGGCGACGCTGCTCAACGACGTCTCGGGCGCGCTCGCCCCCGTGGCAGCCGAGCTGGGCGTCGGCTGGGTCTCGATGCACCACCGCGGGATCCCCGCGGCGCCGAGCGCAGCGCCGATCGGCCCGGGGATCCTCGACGAGGTCCGGCGCGTGGCGCTCGGCGGCGCCCGCGCGGCGCGCGACCTCGGCGTCAGCGAGGTCTACGTCGACCCCGGCATCGGGTTCGGCAAGGACGTCGCCGACAACCTGTTGGTGCTCTCGCGACTCGATTCGCTGTGCGACGAGGCGCACGCCGAGGGGTTCGGCGTGCTGGTCGGCGCGAGCCGCAAGCGCTTCCTCGGCGCGCTGCCGCACGGCCGACCGCTCGATCCCGACGATCGCTTCGAGGGCTCGCTCGCGGTCTCGGTGTTCGCGATGGCGTGCGGCGCCGACGTCGTGCGCGTGCACGACGTCACCGCGACGGCGCAGGCGTCCGCGCTCGTCGCGCAAGACGAGGAGGCTGCATGAAGGGCAAGTGGGCAGCGGGCATCAGCCCGAGGAACTTCACCTGGATCATCCGTGACCGCTTCGCGGTCTCAGAACGCCCCGGTGGATTCGGCTCGTCGCACCGAAAGGTCCGACGCGAAGAGGAGCTCCTGTGGCTGCGCGCCCAGGGCTTCGATCGCGTCCTCTCGATCCTCGCGGGGCCGTCGAACCTCCCGGCGTACACGGCGCACGAGATCGACTGGGGCCACCATCCGATCGCGCCGACGGGCGACCGTCGCGGGGCCTTGCGCGAGTGCTACTTCGACCTCGACAAGGCGCTCAGCTCGGGCAAGCGGGTGCTGCTGCACGGTGACGAGCTGGGCGACCGCGTGATGGGCGTCGTCGCGGGCTACCTCTTCTGGTCCGACCGCATCACCCAGGGGCCCGCAGCGATCAGCGCGGTGGAGCACCTGCTCGAGCGCTCGATGGGTCCCGAGGGCCGCGCGCTCGTCGCTGACTCGGAACGCTCCTCGCCCGACGCGTCGCAGTGACCGACGTCGTCGAGGTCCGCGGGCTGCGGTGCCTGGCCGTGTGCGGCGCGTTCGACGAGGAGCGCACGCGGCCGCAGCCGCTCGTGATCGACCTCGACGTCGAGCTCGACGCCGAGGTCGCGGCTGCGACCGACGAGCTGAGCGACACGGTCAACTACGCGACGCTGTGCGACCTGGCCGTCAGCGCGCTCGTCGCGGCGAAGCCCCGCCTCTTGGAGCACGCGAGCGACGTCGTCGCCCGCGCCGTGCTCGGCGCGGACCCCCGGGTGCTCGCCGTGAGCGCGACCGTGGCCAAGCTTCGCCCGCCGATCCCGCACGACGCGGCGAGCGTCGGCGTGCGCCGCCGCGTCACGCGCTAGGTGCTGGCCTACCTCTCGCTCGGCAGCAACCTCGGCGACCGGGCGTCGTGGCTCCGGCTCGGCGTCGAGGCGGTCGCGGCGGGCGAGCCCTACCGCGTCTCGCCGGTCTACGAGACCGAGCCCGTGGGCGGCCCCCCGCAGGACAACTACCTGAACGTGGTCGTCGAGCTCGAGACGACGGCCACGCCTCAGGAGCTCCTCGAGCGGTGCCGCGCGGCCGAGGCGGCCGCAGGCCGGGTCCGCTCCGTGCGGTTCGGGCCCAGGACCCTTGACGCCGACGTGCTGCTGGTCGGCGACCTCGAGGTCGACACCGAGGAGCTGACCGTGCCGCACCCGCGGATGCTCGAGCGTCGCGTCGTGCTCCAGCCGTTGGCCGACCTCGCCCCGTCGCTCGTCGACCCGGCGGTCCTCGACGCGTCGAGCGGCGCGGTCGCCCGCGTCGGTACACTGGACGAGTTCCACTGAGCGAACGGCACCGAGAGGGCCGGAACGCAAGAGGGGGAAGATGGCGACGATCCGCATCATCGGGCCTGGCAGAGCCGGCACGTCCTTCGCCGCCGCGCTTCGCGACGCCGGGCACCGCGTCGAGCCCCTGCTCGGGCGAGCAGACGACCTCGCTGGCGCGGCCCACGGCGTCGACGCCCTGCTCGTCGCGGTCCCCGACGACGAGATCGCCCTCGTCGCCGGTGCCGTCGAGCCCGATGACCGCTGCGTGGTGATCCACCTCTCGGGGTCGCTCGGCTGCGACGTGCTCGTGCCGCACCCCCGCCGCGCCTCGATGCACCCGCTCGTGCCGCTGCCGAACGCGCAGGTCGGCGCCACAAGGCTTCGCGACGGCGTGACGATCGCGGTGGCCGGCGACGCGCTCGCCGCAGAGCTCGGCCAGTCCCTCGGCGCGCGACTCGTCGAGATCGCCGACGCCGACCGACCGGCGTACCACGCGGCCGCGTGCATCGCGGCGAACCACGTCGTCGCCCTCCTCGGCCAGGTCGAGCGGATCGCCGAGTCCATCGGCCTCGACGTGCAGACCTTCGTGGGCCTCACGCGCGCCGCGCTCGACGACGTGGCGGCCCTCGGGCCGCGCGCCGCGCTCACCGGCCCCGCGTCGCGAGGCGACTGGGCGACGATCGCGCGGCACCTCGACGCGCTGGACCCCGCCGAGCGCGCCGCCTACGGCGCGGGCGTCTCGCTCGCCCTCGAGCTGGCGGGCACCGGCCTCTCTCTCCCCGCGACGGTCGTCGCGACGCCACCGGTCAGCGCTGCCGACGCCGCGCGGTAGCGGTGCTCGAGGTCGTCTCGACGCTCGCGCAGTGGCGCGGGCTCACTGAGTCGCTGCGCGCCGAGGGCCGCTCCGTCGGGCTCACGATGACCATGGGGGCGCTCCACGCGGGCCACACGGCACTGCTCGAGCGCGCCGCGCGCGAGTGCGACGCGTCGCTCGCCTCTATCTTCGTCAATCCCCTGCAGTTCAACGACCCCTCGGACCTCGAGCGCTACCCCGTGGACCTCGAGGCCGACCTCGGGGTCTGCGAGCGCAGCGGCGTGCGCGCGGTCCTCGCCCCACCGGTCGCCGAGGTGTGGCCCGACTGGCCCGCGCCCACGCCGACCGTCGTCCACGTGACCGGGCTCACCGAGGTGTTCGAGGGCGCGCATCGCCCGGGGCACTTCGACGGCGTGGCCGGCGTCGTCGCCAAGGTCGCGATCGCGACCGGGGAGTGCCGGGGCTACTTCGGCGAGAAGGACTTCCAGCAGCTGAGCGTCGTGCGCCAGCTGGTCGGCGACCTCGGCATCCCGATGACCGTGGTCGCCTGCGAGACGGTCCGCGAGGCCGACGGGCTCGCGTTGTCCAGCCGCAACGTGCGGCTCACCGACACCGGTCGCGCCGCCGCGCTCTCGCTGTCCCGGGCGCTTCGCGCGGGGCGAGACGCGATCGAACGGGGCGACGGCGTGCTGGCGGCGCACGCGGCGATGGCGCGCGTCGCGGCCGAGGAGCCCGAGGTCGAGCTCGCCTACGCTGCGGCCGTGGAGCCCGCGACGCTGCGCGTGCCCGCGTCGCTCGCGCCCGGCGCGGTCGTCCGGCTGCTGATCGCCGGCACGGTCGAGGGCATCCGGCTCATCGACAACGTCGAGGCGGTCGCCGGAGCGGCACCGTGACCCTCGACACGCTCGTCGTCGGGAGCGGCGTCGCAGGGCTGTCCGTCGCCGTCCGTCTCGCCGACGCCGGCTCGCGCGTCGGCGTGGTCACCAAGGCCGCCCTCTCCGAGACGACCACTCGCTGGGCCCAAGGCGGCGTCGCCGCGGTCCTCCACGACGACGAGGACTCGACGGACCTGCACCTGGCTGACACGCTCAAGGCGGGCGCGGGGCTGTGCGACGTGGACGCGGTGCGGGTCCTGGTCGACGAGGGGCCGGCGAGGGTCGAAGAGCTCATCGCGCTCGGAGCGGTCTTCGACCGAGAGGCCTCCGGGACGCTGCAGCGCGCCCGCGAGGGCGGGCACTCCCACGCGCGGATCCTGCACGCGGGGGGCGCCGCGACCGGGGCCGAGGTCGAGCGCGCGCTCGTCGCCGCGACGAAGGGCACCGTGTCGGAGATCCGCGAGCACGCCGTCGCGATCGAGCTGCTCGTGGAGGGCGGGACCTGTCGCGGGGTCGCCCTGCGCGACGCCTCGGGCCGCCACGAGCTGGAGGCGCGATCGGTCGTGCTCGCGACGGGTGGGGCGGGCCAGCTCTTCGAGGTCACGACGAACCCGACCGAGGCGACCGGCGACGGGCTGGCGCTGGCGCTGCGCGCGGGCGTGCCGGTCGCCGACGTGGAGTTCATGCAGTTCCACCCGACGGCGCTGCATCACCCCGCGATGCCGCGGCCGCTGCTGTCCGAGGCGCTGCGCGGCCACGGGGCGCTGCTCCGCAACGCATCGGGGGACCGCTTCGTCGACGAGCTCGCCCCACGCGACGTCGTGAGCCGGGCGATGGCCGGCGAGATGGCGCGCGACGACGTCGCGCACCTCTGGCTCGACGCGACGGGGCTCGAGGAGTTCGCGTCGCGCTTCCCCACGCTCTCGGCGAGCCTCGGCGACGCGGGGCTCGACCCCGCCACCGACTGGCTGCCGATCGCCCCGGCGGCGCACCATCTCGCGGGGGGCGTGCTCACGGACCTCGACGGCGCGACCGCGATGCGAGGGCTGTTCGCGGTGGGCGAGGTCGCGTGCACCGGGGTGCACGGCGCGAACCGGCTCGCGTCGAACTCGCTGCTCGAGGGCATGGTGTTCGCCGCGAGGCTGACCGAGGCGCTCGAGGGCGGCTGCACGGGCCCGCAGCCGACGGGCGCGATGCGCGCACTGCTCGGTGGCGCGGGCGGCATCGCCGCGACGGTGCAGGCGACCTCGACGGTCGCTGCGTCCGACGCGCCAAGCGGCGCCGACGTGGCTGCGGCTCGCCGCGGGCTGCAGCGCGCGATGACGAGGGGCGCGGGCGTCGTGCGCACGCAGGGCTCCCTGCACGGCGTGCGTGCGTCGCTCGCCGCAGCCAAGGCGGTTGCCGCGTGCCATGACTCGCTCGAGGCCGCCGAGCTCGCGAACCTCACGACCTGCGCCGAGGCGCTCCTCACCTCGGCGAGCGAGCGCACCGAGTCGAGGGGCTGCCACGTCCGCGCGGAGTTCCCCGACGCATCCGACGCGTGGCGCCGTCGGCTCGTCCTCATCGGGGCGGCGTGAGCGTCGAGCCGCCGCCCGGCGCGGTGCTCGCCGCGGTCGCCGCAGCGCTCGCCGAGGACCTGGGCGCCGACGGCGACCTCACCGGCGCGCTGCTCGACCCGAGCGCGACCGCGCGCGCCGACATCGTGAGCCGCGAGCCGGGCGTGCTGGCGGGCGAGGCCTGCGCGCTCGAGACGTTCCGCCAGGTCGACGACTCCGTCGAGGTGCGCTTCGAGCGCCACGACGGCGACGCCCTCGCGCCGGGTGACGTCGTCGCCAGCGTCTCGGGCTCGATGCGCGCCATCGTGGCCGCCGAGCGCACGGCGCTCAACTTCCTCGGCCACCTGTCGGGCATCGCGACGAAGACGCGGCTGCTCGTCGACGCGGTCCACGCCGTCGACGCCCACGTGGCGGTCCTCGACACGCGCAAGACCACGCCAGGGCTGCGCGCCCTCGAGAAGGCCGCCGTGCGCGCGGGCGGCGGCACCAACCACCGCTCGAGCCTCTCGGAGTCGGTGCTGTTGAAGGACAACCACCTGGGCGTGCTGTCGATCGCCGACGCGGTGGCTCGCGCGGGCGCGCTGTGGCCGGGGACGCGCGTCGAGGTCGAGTGCGACACCGCCGAGCAGGTCGACGAGGCCGTGGCAGCCGGCGCGACCGCCGTGCTGCTCGACAACATGTCGCCGGGGCTCGTGGCCGCGTGCGTCAAGCGGGTGCGCGCCGCGGGCGCGGCGGTCTTCATCGAGGCATCGGGCGGGATCACGCTCGACACCGCGCCCGCGTACGCCGCCGCGGGCGTCGACGCGGTGTCGAGCGGCGCGCTCACCCACAGCGTGGCGGTCCTCGACCTCGGCATGGACCTGCGCGAGGGATGATGGCCTGATGCTGCTCGCGATCGACGCCGGCAACACCGAGACCGTGCTCGGCCTCTACGAGCTCGACCCGACCGCCGAGGTCGCGACCGGCGACGGGCTCGGCTACGGCGTGGCCACCGGCGCGGACCCCGCGCGCGGCCTCGCCTACCACTGGCGCCTCTCCACGGTGGCCGCGCGCACGCCCGACGAGCACGCCATGGTGCTCACCCAGCTCCTCGACCTCGAAGGGCTCGACATCGCGAGCACCGTCACCGGCATCGCGATCTCCTCGTCGGTGCCCGAGGCCACGTCGCAGCTGCGCCGGATGGCGTCGCGGTGGTTCGGCAGCGTGGACTGCGTGGTGCTCGGGCCCGGGACGCGCTCTGGGATGCCGATCCGCTACGCCAACCCCAAGGAGGTGGGCGCGGACCGCATCGCGAACGCGGTCGGCGCCTACGACCTCTACGCGGGACCGTGCATCGTGGTCGACCTCGGGACCGCGACCACCTTCGACGCGATCTCCGGCGACGGTGAGTACCTCGGCGGCGCGATCGCGCCGGGCGTGGCGATCTCGGTCGAGGCGCTCTACTCGCACGCCTCGGCGCTGCGCGCCGTCGAGCTCGTGGAGCCCCGCGCGGTCATCGGCCAGTCGACAGAGGAGGCGATCCAGTCCGGCGTCCTCTACGGGTTCGCGGCACAGGTCGACGGGATGTGCGCGAGGTTCACCGCGACGCTCGGCGAGTCGACGGTGGTCGCGACCGGCGGGCTCGCGCCGGTCGTCGCGCCGTACACGGCGGCCGTCCAGCACGTCGAGCCCTGGCTGACCCTGCACGGGCTGCGGATCATCTACGAGCGCAACGGGGGGACGGCGTGAAGGACCAGCCGCACGCCTTCGCCCACGACGCATTCGCGCGCGAGGTGGTCGAGCGGTTCGGGGCGCTCGCACCGGGCGAGGAGTCCGGCACCGTTGTCAGCGTCGCAGGGCGCGTGATGCTGGTGCGACCCCAGGGCAAGCTCGCCTTCGCGACGCTTCGCGACTCGACCGGAGAGGTGCAGCTGTTCGCGCTAGCTGCGGTCACCGAGTCGTTCGACGCGTTCGCCGCCCTGCGCATCGGCGACTGGGTGGGGGCGACGGGCGAAGCCATCCGCACCAAGCGCGGCGAGCTGTCCGTCAAGGTGCAGCACTTCACCGTGCTCGCCGAGACCGAGCTCGGGTTCGGCGACAAGTGGCGCGGCATCAACGACCCGGACCTTCGCTACCGGCACCGCGAGGCCGATCTGTGGGCGAACCCCGCGTCCCGCGTCGCGCTCGACCGCCGCCACGCGCTGATCCGCGCGATGCGCGAGCGGCTGTGGGCGCGCGGCTTCGTCGAGGTCGAGACCCCCATCTTGAACGCCGTGCCGTCGGGCGGCACCGCGAAGCGGTTCTCCACGCGCTACAACTCGCTCGAGGCCGACATGTACCTGAGGATCGCGCCGGAGCTGTGGCTCAAGCGCCTCGTGGTCGGCGGCTACGAGCGCGTCTTCGAGATCGGCAAGCTGTTCCGCAACGAGGGGCTGTCGCCGCGGCACACGCCGGAGTTCACGACTGTCGAGCTGTACGCGGCGTACCTCGACTACGTCGACATGATGGCGCTGACCGAGGAGCTGGTCGCGGGCTGCGTGTCCGACGTGCTGGGGACGACGTCGCTCACCTACCAGGGACGCGAGCTGGAGATGGGCGTCCCATGGCGCCGCGCGACGATGGCGGAGCTCGTGACCGAGGCCGTCGGCGAGGACGTCTCGGTGCACTCGCCGGTCGACGTGCTGCGCGGGCTCCTCGCGGACCGCGGCGAGCCGACCCCGCCGGCGAGCTGGGGGCCGGGCAAGCTGCTCGAGGAGCTCTTCGGCGCGACGGCCGAGCGCGACCTGTGGCACCCGACGTTCGTCCTCGAGTACCCCGTCGAGGTCTCGCCGCTCGCGCGCCGGCACCGGCTCGACGACCAGCTCACGGAGCGGTTCGAGGTGTTCTGCGTCGGCCACGAGCTGGCGAACGGCTTCAGCGAGCTGACCGACCCCGACGACCAGCGCGAGCGGTTCGAGGAGCAGGCTCGCGCACGCGCCGAGGGCGACGACGAGGCGATGGCGGTCGACGAGGACTACCTCACCGCCCTGCAGTACGGGCTGCCGCCGACGGCGGGGCTCGGGGTCGGCATCGACCGCCTCGCGATGCTCGTGGCGGACGTCCCGAACATCAGAGAGGTGCTCGCCTTCCCCACGCTCAAGCCGCGCTGACGGACTGACTCAGCCGCAGGCGTTCCCCGAGATGAGCGCGACGCCGTTGCACACGACGATCGTCGTCGTGCCCAGCGCGAGGCCACCTCGATCGAACCCCGTCAGCGACGCGATGCGCAACGCGCTGTTGAAGGCCAGGCCGGGACGCTGCGTCGACCAGGCGCCTGGCACGTAGACGAGGTCGAAGCCGTCGCGAAGCGCGGTGACCGTGGCGCTCCCGGTGGGGGTCGAGACGACGACGGTTCGCACGCCGGGTGCGTGGTGCACCAGCGACCACGCACCGTTCGGCCCTGCGCTCGTCGCGGCGACGCGGACCGCGCCCACGAGCTCCGCCGTGGACTGCACCGCCGTGCGGTAGCTCCACCGGAGGTCAGCCGCACAGAGTGCCCAGGCTCGCGACGACACGTAGGCGGCCTCGCCCGCGTCGCCGCGGATGCGGACCGCCGCGAGCGTGGGTTGCGTCCCGCTCGGACGCGCTGGCGTGCAGCTCGCCACGACCTGGTGCCGCGAGATCGACGCCGCCGTCGAAGGGGTGGCGCTGAGCGCGACCGCCACCGCCGCGAGCGAGCCCGCGGCGACGAGCACCACGGCGAGCCGTCCACGGCGAAGGGTCATCGGTCGGGATCGTCCCAAGGGGGCCTCCAGGGTCGGGTTCGCCGCTTGATCCTCACGGTACCTGGGTGCTGTCGCCCCTGCGCGGCGGGACAGCCCTGTGCTCGTCCCGATCGCTCGGTCAGGAGGGGATCGCGACGCCCGGGAGGTCGTCGAGGAGCGAGCCGACGAGCGCGGTGAAGCCGGTGCGCAGCGGGGTCTCTGGTACCGCCGCGAGCGTCTCGGTCGCTCGCGTGACCCACCGGCGCCCCTCGGCGAGCGCCTGGTTGATGCCGTCGGTCTCGATCACGAGGAGGCGCGCCTTCTCGCGTTCCGGCTCGTCGAGGGGCGAGCCGAGCAGCGCGCGCAGCTCGGAGCCGACCGCGCCGTCCTCCATGGCGACGAGCACCGGCAGCGTGTAGATGCCCTCGGCGAGGTCCTGGCCGGCAGGCTTGCCGAGCTGGTCGCCGCTCGACAGGAGGTCGAGCACGTCGTCGCGGAGCTGGAACACCATGCCGAACGCGTGGCCGAACGCGGTGAGGGCGTCGGTGCACGCGGCGTCGCGATCGGAGGTGAGCGCGCCCACGCGACACGCCGACGACATGAGCGCCGCCGTCTTGCCGCCGATCGCCTCGAAGTAGTCGTCGACGGTGCGCTCGAGCTTGAACGTGGTGCGCACCTCGGAGACCTGGCCACGCGTCAACGCGGCCAGCGTGCGCGCGAGGAGCCCGGCGATCTCCGTGCCGAGGTCGGCGGCGATCGCGGCGGATCTCGCCATCAGGTAGTCGCCCGCGACGATGGCGATGAGGTTGCCAAACCGGGCGTTCACCGACTCGACGTTGCGCCGGATCATGGCCTCGTCCATCACGTCGTCGTGGTAGAGCGACGCGAGGTGCATGAGCTCGAGTGCCACACCGCCCAGCAGCACGTCCTGGCTCGCCTCGCACGCGCCGCCGGTGGCGGCCGCGAATGCCAGCAACGGGCGCAATCGCTTGCCTCCCGCCCTGATCAGGTGCGTCGTCACGTTGTCGAGGTAGCTGTCGCCAATGACCACTGACTCGGCAAGCAGCGGCTCGAATCTGGCGAGATCGCCGTCCACGGACGGCAGGGCGAGCGTCGCCAACGGATTCACGAGCACAACCCTATGGCGGGACGGATCGGTCGGCCCAACCCGCTGCGACGTCGGTTCGGGGGATCGCACCGGTACACTCGAATCACAGCCCAGTGACGGGAGGCGCTTCGTTGTTCGAGCGATTTACGGATCGAGCACGGCGGGTTCTGGTCCTCGCACAAGAGGAAGCTCGCCAGCTCAACCACAGTTTCATAGGGACCGAGCACATCTTGCTGGGCCTCATCCACGAGGGCGAAGGCGTCGCCGCCAAGGCCCTCGACTCGCTCGGCATCACCCTCGAGGCCGTCCGCGAGAAGGTGGAGGAGGCGATCGGGATGACCGGCGCCACCCCGTCCGGCTCGCCACCGTTCACCCCCCGCGCCAAGAAGGTCCTCGAGCTCTCGCTGCGCGAGGCGCTCCAGCTCGGCCACTCCTACATCGGCACCGAGCACATGCTGCTCGGGCTCGTCCGCGAGGGCGACGGCGTCGCCGCGCAGGTGCTCGTGTCGCTCGGCGCGGACCTCGGCCGCGTGCGCCAGCAGGTCATCCAGATGATGTCGGGCTACCAGGGCAAAGAGGCCGTCGGCGCGACGCCGGGCGGTCGCGAGGAGCAGTCCTCCAGCGGCTCGGCGGTCCTCGACCAGTTCGGTCGCAACCTCACCCAGCTCGCCCGCGACAAGAAGCTCGACCCGCTCGTCGGGCGCGAGCGCGAGATCGAGCGCGTCATGCAGGTGCTCTCGCGACGCACGAAGAACAACCCGGTGCTCATCGGCGAGCCGGGCGTCGGCAAGACCGCGATCGTCGAGGGCCTCGCCCAGAAGATCGTGTCGGGCCAGGTGCCGCTCACGCTGACCGACAAGCAGGTCTACACACTCGACCTCGGCAGCCTCGTCGCGGGCTCGCGCTATCGCGGTGACTTCGAGGAGCGCCTGAAGAAGGTGCTCAAGGAGATCCGCACGCGCGGCGACATCGTGCTGTTCATCGACGAGATCCACACGCTCGTCGGCGCCGGTGCCGCCGAGGGTGCCATCGACGCGGCGAGCATCCTCAAGCCGATGCTCGCGCGCGGCGAGCTCCAGACCATCGGTGCGACCACGCTCGACGAGTACCGCAAGCACATCGAGAAGGACGCGGCCCTCGAGCGCCGGTTCCAGCCGGTGAAGGTCGAGCAGCCCAGCGTGTCGATGACCATCGACATCCTCAAGGGGTTGCGCGACCGCTACGAGGAGCACCACGAGGTCACGATCACCGACCAGGCGCTCGTCGCCGCGGCCAACCTCGCGGACCGCTACATCTCGGACCGCTTCCTGCCCGACAAGGCGATCGACCTCATCGACGAGGCCGGCAGCCGACTGCGGATCCGCCGGATGCCCGCGCCGATGTCGACGCGACAGCTCGACGAGGAGATCGAGCGGCTCCGCGCCGACAAGGAGGCCGCGATCGAGCGCGGCGCGATGGACCAGGCCAAGCGGCTCGCCGACCAGGAGGCCGAGCGCATCGACCGCAAGTCCGCGCTCGACGCCGAGTTCCGCGA
>DATBQT010000078.1:0-1978 GCA_036560685.1 Acidimicrobiales bacterium | reverse complement strand
GGAGGCTCTGCGCGCGCCCAGAAGCTGAAGTACCACGTCCAGACGTCGGGGCGCTCGCTGCACGCCCAGGAGATGACCTTCAACGACATCCGCACCACGCTGCAGGCGCTCTGCGCGGTCTACGACAACTGCAACTCGCTGCACACCAACGCCTTCGACGAGGCCGTGACGACCCCGACAGGCGACTCGGTTCGCCGCGCCATGGCGATCCAGCTGATCATCAACCGCGAGTGGGGCCTCGCGGGCTGCGACAACCCCCTGCAGGGCAGCTACGTCGTCGACGAGCTCACCGAACTGGTCGAAGAGGCGGTGCTCGCTGAGTTCGACCGGCTCAACGAGCGAGGCGGGGTCCTTGGCGCGATGGAGCTCGGCTACCAGCGCGGCCGGATCCAGGACGAGTCGATGACCTACGAGCTGCGCAAGCACGACGGCTCGCTGCCCATCGTGGGCGTGAACACCTTCCTCGGCCAGCCGTCTGGCGAGGCGGCCGACACGATCGAGCTCGCCCGCTCCACGATCGAGGAGCGCACGAGCGCCGTGGCGCGGCTGCGCGAGTTCCAAGCCGAGCACGCCGATGAGCGCGAGGCCGCGCTCGCGCGGCTCCGCGACGCGGCCCTCAGCGGGGCGAACACCTTCGAGGTGCTCATGGACGTCGTGCGCTGCTGCACGCTCGGCGAGATCACCGCCACGCTCTTCGAGGTGGGCGGGCGCTACCGCAGGAACCTGTAGGCGCCGCGCCCGGCGCACGGACTGTCAGGGCCCTTCAGTAGGGTCGACCTCTTGTGTCGAAGGTCGACGTCCCCCTCTCGAATCGCCTGCTCGCCCGGCTCCACTTCGACGCGCCCGGGCTCCTAACCCCGAACGTCCGGCGGTTCTACTCCGGGACGCTGCTCGGCGCGATCGGCACCGGGCTCGTGCTCCCGTTCTTCGTCGTGTACTTCACCCAGATCCGGCACTTCAGCCTCTTCACGTCCGAGATGCTGCTCGCCTGGGAGTCGGTCCTCGGCCTCGCGATCACCCCTGTCTACGGGACGCTCGTCGACAAGTTCGGCCCGTCCAGGATCCTCGCGGTCTCGATGACGGTCACGTCGTTCGCCGCCGTGGCGATCGGCTTCGCCTCCACGGTGCCCATCGCGTTCGCGATCGCGACGCTGTTCGCGACCGGCGGCGCGGGGCTGTGGGGGGCGCTCACCGTGCTGCTCTCGCGCTTCGTCCCCGAGGAGCGACGCCAGGACGCCTTCGGGATCAACTTCATGCTCATCAACCTCGGCATCGCCGTCGGCGGGCTCGTCGGCGCGTCGATCGTCGACCTGCACAGCCTGCGGAGCTTCCAGGTGCTCTACGGGCTGTGCGGGGTGCTCGCGCTCGCCGACGCGGCGGTCGTCTTCTCGCTCCGGCGCTTCGGCGGGCGACCCGAGGTCACCGAGCGCCACGCCGACGCCGTCGTCGAGGGCTGGGGCGTGGTGCTCCGTGATCGCCGGCTGCTGCGCTTCTTGGGCGTGTCGGTCCTCCTCATGGTCTGCGGCTACGGCTCGGTCGAAGCGGGGCTGTCCTACTTCGTGGTGCACATCCACCACCTCCCGACGCTGACGGTCGGGCTGCTCTTCTTCTTCAACACGATGACGATCGTGTTCGGGCAGATCTTCATGCTCGGCCGCATCAAGGGGAAGAGCCGCTCGATGGTCGTTGGGGCGGTCGGGCTCTTCTGGGGCGTCTCGTGGCTGCTCGCCACGTCGTCACTCGCGCTCGGCGCCCTCGCAGCGATCGCCACGCTGTGCGTCGGCCAGGTCGTCTTCGCGCTCGGCGAGACCATGTGGGCGCCGGTCTCCCCCGCCATCGTGAACGACCTGGCGGTCGAGCACCTCCGCGGCCGCTACAACGCGCTCAACGGGCTCGTCTGGGGCGTTTCGGGGACGATCGGCCCGCTCATCGCGTGGGCGCTGCTCACGGGCGGCAACGGCGTGGCGTGGACGCTGTG